>JAHOYW010000332.1 GCA_019038735.1 Victivallales bacterium
ATATCATACAGGCTATAGAGAAATTTCTTGGCTGGAATAATGTTGATGAAGCTTTTCTGATTGGAACCGGTGCACTCGGTTCAGCATTACTGGGTCATAAACCATTTGAAGAAAACGGCTTGAAAATTGTTGCCGGTTTTGACATTGACCCTGAACGTGTTGGTAAAACTATTCATGGCAAGAAAATATTTCACCTTTCAAAATTAAAAGAACTAGCTAAACGTATGAATGTAAAAGTTGGAATAATTACCGTTCCATGGCAGGCAGCTCAGGAAGTCGCTGATGTTCTGATAGAAGCTGGAATATTGGGAATATGGAATTTTTCAATGCTGAAATTAAAAACTCCTCCTGAAGTAGTCTGTCATAATGAAAATCTCTCAGGAGGTTTAGCTGTTTTTTCAGTTAAGCTACAGCAAAGACGGGATAATCCACTTCAAACATAAGACTTTTTCTATAAATATTTGCGCTCGTAAGATCCAAAAGCTCTGGTATAATTATGCTTAAAAAAGAATTACAAAAAATCATTGAAACAATAGTAAGTCACGAAAAACGTTACAGTTCAGACGCTTATAAATTCGTCAATGCCGCGGTCAATTACACTGTCGCTAAGCAAAATGCTAAAACTCATGTTGCCGCACTGGAACTTCTCGAGGGAATTTCTGAGTTCGCACTGAAAGAATTCAGTATATTCTATGAAGAAATCTTCAAATCATGGGGGGTCAATACAGCCGCCGACATCGGCAATATCGTATTTTCACTGATAGAACAAAAAGCCTTAGGCGCGAGTCCTGAAGATTCTATTGAAGATTTCAATATAGATTTTGACCTGTTCGCACGAGCTCGTTCTGCAAAATCAGCACAACACGAACACAACATAAAGGTTCCAACAATTGACTAAACAAACCGGCAAGCCTTTTAGTGCTAATTATTTTTCTCGTATCAATACTTTTTCTCTTGATAACGGCTTGGGTATTTTTATCAATCCCAAACACGACGCGCCAACAGTCTCAATTCAATGCTTTGTCGCTAGCGGCAGTGTCCACGAGGCTAATTTTCTCGGTTGCGGACTGTCGCATTTTCTCGAACACATGTTATTTCAAGGTTGTGATGGCTATCCTGGTCAAAGGGCTTCCGACACCGTTAATAATCTTGGCGGAAGCGTAAATGCTTATACCTCATACGATCACACTGTGTACTACATAAATCTGCCTTCAGAACATTGTGAAACCGGCATTGATATACTTGCAAAAATGCTTAGTACACCGGAATTTCCAAAAGAAAAATTTTTATCTGAAAAAGATGTTATTTTGCGTGAACGCGATATGATGCGCGACCGCCCGGAAAATATGCTCGGCGAAAAATTATGGAAAACCGTTTTCTTAAAACATCCTGTCCGCCACCCGATTATTGGTTATCACGAAAAGATTGAGCAGGTCAGCCGTGATATAATGTTTGAATATTACCAGCAGCGTTATTCTCCTGAACGCACATTTTTCGTAATTTCCGGTGATGTCAATACTCCAGCTGTGCTCGAAATGCTTGATAAGCGCCTTTCATCATGGCGGCACGGCAATATTTATGAGCTTCCCCTGCCCGAAGAACCAGTGCAGATAGGATTGCGTTCAAATAATTGTTTCTTCGAAGACCCATTAGCCAGACTCGCTATCGCATCCAGAATCCCATCGGCGGCACATCAGGATATACCCGCACTGGATATGATTTCAGCAATACTTGGTCAAGGTAAAAGTGCCCGTTTAATCAAATCATTACAGCATGAAAAAGAATTAGCTGTTGCCTTGGGAGCTTTTACTTACGCACCAAACTTCAGTGGAATCTCAGCGATTTCCTCTGCCACAACCCCCGACAAACTTCCAGCACTGGAACTTGCTCTACTTGATGAGCTGGGAAAACTTCGTAAAAATGGAGTTACAAGCGAAGAGCTTGAGAGAGAAAAGAATCAGCACATGGCTAATTACACCCGCATTCTCAGGTCAAACAATGGTATTGCCAGTATTATTGGCGACACTGTTTTAGCATACGGCGACCCTGCAATGGCAGATAATTATGTTCAATTACTTAATCAGCTTACAGCGGAAAATATCAAAAAAACAGCAAACAAATATTTCAGCGAAGAGCAACTCTGTATTGTCAGACAAATATCTCCAAAAGACGCAAAAGCAAAGAAAACAAATAAGCAGACGATAAAACAAAAAAAAGCTGAAAAGTCTATTTTGAAATCAAAAGCCCGACTGATAACTTTAACAGATAATAGTTTTCCGCTAGTCGATATTTGTCTAATATCACTCGGTGGAAACATTATTGAGAATCCGGATAATGCTGGAATATCGCGACTTATGGCAACACTTTTGTCAACTGGCACAAAAAATAAAAGTGAAGAAAAATTCAATGCTATTATTGATGACAACGCAATAGATTTCAGCGTAAGCTCAGGTAACAACACTTTTTTCATAAAACTAAACTGCATGCGTAACAAACTGGATATTGCCGTAAAACTGCTCAAAGAAATATTCTCTGAACCAGCTTTTAGACAAAAACAATTTGCGCGTGAACAACATAATACTTTGCAAAAACTGAAAACCAGATCCCAGGACCCGAACGGCGCGGCACTTGACAAGATGTATGAATTACTTTACAGGGATCATCCACACGCCCTGCCCCGTGACGGAAATCTGGAATCAATCACTAAACTTAATTCTGATAACTTAAAAGATTTTTACAGCAAACAATTTATCGCCTCAAAAACTATTATTGGTATTGCTGGTGACATCAGCAGAGAAGAGGCTTTAAATATTGGCAAAAGTATTGATGAAGCTATTCCGTGGAATAAAACTTCATCTAATAATCTGCCCGACAGACCAATTTTTCCCAAAAAAGACATAAAAACGAAAATCGAATTAGCTCGCGAACAAATCAAAGTTATTTATGCTGTACCGACTTGCGATTACCATTCATCCGACCGCTTTGCATTTGATATACTGCAACAAGCTCTTAATGGTTTATCCTCGACATTATTCAAAAATATTCGCGAAGACAAAGGTCTGGCATACAGTACAGGAGCAATGTTCGGCAGCGGACTGCATCCGGGTTTTGCGGCTTTTTACGCAAGTACAAATTCTAAGTCAGTCCCGGAAGTGACTAAACTTTTGACCGAAGAACGCAAACGCCTTGCTGAAAACGGTTTAAATCAAGATGAATTTAATGCCGCGCAAGCTAGGGTTTTATTCAATTATTCTTCCTTGATGAGTAACAATAGCGCATTGTTATTCAATTCAATGCTCGAAGAATTTTACGATAACGGTTATGAAAAACCATGGCATACGCCGGAAATCATCCGAAATCTGAATTTGCAACAAGTTAACGCTGTATTCAAAAAATATTTTACCAAGGCAAAAGGCGTATATGTTATAGCAGGAAAAAAAGAAACTTATTCATCAGCGGCATCGAGAGGACTTGAAAAATCATAAGCCTCCTGAAGTTTCTTATATAGTTCTTTATTCTGTACTTTGCTGTTCCTGAGTTTTTTAGTCCTTGAATCTACTTCCAATTTCCATGGAATAAATATTCTAATAGGGACAACTTCTCCACAGACTTTAAAGAAAATATGGTAAATCAAATCTGTATACCAGGCACTATAAAAAAGCATTGCGTTTAAGGCACCATTATGACCTTGAATAAAATCTATCCACAATCTTGTCGAATCTATTCTTCTAAAACTATCTAACTCTGAAGGGTAATCAAGTTCAATTTCTCTAGCCATATTTGTTATATGGTTATCGCAGTAATCAATAAGATTAATATAGTTATCAGATGTTAAAGCAAATTGCTCTTTCATGATTGCCATAACAATCTCGTCTTCATCAAATGAAACAACAGCGTCTGAACAATTCCACTGTTCAATCAGAACTTCAGTACCATCCACCCCTTTAGTCCAAGAGCTCCATTGAAAATTATGTAACCAAACAATTGCAGCAATAAATTCTTTACCAGGACTACCTACAATTTGCGCATCAAAAAAGAAAATATTATCCAAACTTAATTCATATTCATCCATCATATTACACTCCGATTATTTACTAAAAAATAAAAAATCGTTATCCAGCCTAACTATAGTGATAATAACACATAAAACAATAAAAATCAACAATTCAAAAACATGACGCGTAGTTTACAGATTTAGTAATCATTCAAATATAAGGCGTTGGATCTTTAATTCCAGCCTCAGCAAACCCTACCCGGCGCAAGTAACAACTGTCGCATCTGCCGCAAGCTAAACCCTTTTCACTAGGATTGTAGCAAGTTCTAGTAAGTGAATAATCCACTTTCAAAGCTGTCCCCTTCCCGATTATTTGAGCTTTATTCAAAACTTGCAAAGGCGTATGAATATTAAATTTCCAGCCTTCATCTTCAGCTTTTGTACCGATTGTAGCGCATTTCTGAAATGCGTCGATAAATCTTGGGCGACAATCAGGATAACCTGAAAAATCTACCGAATTTACGCCGATAAAAATATCTTCCGCGCCAATTGCTTCCGCATAGCCAGTTGCCAAAGACAAAAAGATGAGATTCCGCGCCGGAACATAAGTGACTGGAATACTTTCATCCTCCAAATCTTCTTTATCAGGCACTTTAATATCATCAGTCAAAGCAGAACCTCCCCACTTACGCAAGTCAATATCTATGATAACATGATCCCTGACGCCGATTGATGCCGCTACATTTCCGGCCGCTTTTAGTTCACAACTGTTACGCTGCCCGTAAGCGAAACTCAGAGCGTAACATTCAAATCCTTCCGACTTGGCTATAGCTAAACAGGTAGCGGAATCAAGACCACCACTTAATAGCACGACTGCTTTTTTTGACATGATAATAAAATCCTTTTGATTGTAATAGAACCTTAAAATAGCAGATTGTTGATAAAAATACAAGAACTTAAAGCTTTTGGACTGGACAAAAGCTAAATCTTATACTAGTTTACTAAGAACTTAATAGATTAGGTGATATAATGGTTTTAGATAAAATTAGAATGAAAATTGATGAAATTGATCAGCAGATTGTCGAATTATTGAATTTACGCTACAAGGAAGTTGAAAAAGTCGGAGACTGGAAAAAAGATAATGACAGTCCGATTTACATTCCGGAACGCGAAAAAGCTTTGCTGGAAAAAATATGCAAAAACAACCAAGGTCCGATGACTGATGATATTTTGCGTGCTGTATATCGGGAAATCATGTCAGGCGCGCTTAAGCTGGAAAGTTCATTAAAAGTAACTTATTTCGGATCTCCGGGATCTTTTACCCATCAAGCCGCTTTAAGAAAATTTGGAAACAGCGTCGAATTTCACGCCGAAGATACCATTGCGGCAGTCTTTAAGGCGATTGAAACGGAACGAAGCGATTACGGCTGCGTGCCAATCGAAAATTCTACAGAAGGCGCGGTAACTCATACTTTGGATACTTTGGTAAATACAGATTTATCAATTTGCGCGGAACTAAATTTACCCATACACCATTGTTTAATGAGTAATAGTCCTCTCAATCAAATCAAGCGGATTTACAGCCATATCCAGATACTGGGACAATGTCGTGAGTATTTGCAGAAGAACTTAGCAGGCGTGGAGCTTATCGAAACCGCCAACAGTCCTAAAGCTGCCTCAATTGCTGTCGCGGAAGAGGGTTCTGCCGCAATCTCCGGAGAAATTGCCGCCAAGATTTTCAACTTAAATATCCTTGCGGAAAATATTGAGGATTTCAGCAACAACACTACTCGTTTCCTGATACTTGGAAAACAAAAGACTGAAGCTACAGCTAATGATAAAACATCTATCTGCTTTGCGATAAATGATAAAATAGGTGCCCTCTATGATTGTCTCGAACCTTTTAAAAATAAAGGCATAACCTTGACAAAAGTAGAAAGCCGTCCGATGAAAAATGCCAATTGGGAATATTGTTTCTTTATTGACGTCCTCGGACACCGTGATGATAAAATCATTCAGGAAGCTTTTGCGCAACTGAAAAAATCATGCTCATTTTTCAAAATCCTCGGAAGTTATTCCAGGGTTAGTTAAAGCAGTCGCGGCACTTGGATAAGAAAAAGATATAATTATGACACTAGATACCGCTTGAGAGGCGTTCGGCTAAATCTTCTGACAAACCTGCTGCAATGATTTTCTTTTTGCTTTCCATAACGTCATATTCCATTCTGACCGGATTAATCCTGCCGCTCAAGGTGTCGTATGTTACAGAGGAAGCGCGCCAATCGGAATCACGCGGCTGCCCGACTGCTCCGGGACTTATCAAATATTTATTATCTGACTGCAAATCAATATTTATTGCTTTTAGCATTTCCATTTTGATTCCATTACTCGCAGAACATGTAAAAAGCAATGGAATATGAACATGCCCACAAAATGCGACTTGGCATTCTTGAAGGTAAAAATGAAATTGTGCTGTTTTGGCGTCGAGAACGTAAGGCCAGTATTCGCCTTCAAGAGTTTCCATGGATGAATGAACGAATTGAATACCATCTATTTTCAAATGATAATCTAAGCTTTCAAGCCAGTTAAACTGCTCTTCTGTAAGTTGTTTCTGAGTCCAAATAATAGCGTCACGGCTATAATCTTTCATCTCCCAATCAATTTTTTCCTGATGATCTAGAGTAAAAAAATCGTGGTTGCCTTTAATGCAGATAATGTCTCTGTCTTTAAGAAAATCAATACATTCACCGGGAGAGGCTCCATACCCAACAATATCACCAAGGCAAACAATGCGTTGACAGCCAAGATCAATCAGTTTATCATAAACTGAAGTCAACGCCTCAATATTACCATGTATATCGCCTAAAACTCCTAATAACATTTTATAGTATATTTTCCTTTACATTGTCAATGAATAAACCCAAGGGAACATTATAGTAAGTATAGTCCACAAAAAGCATTTAATCTACACATTTAAACAATAAAAGTAAATTTCAGCACAAAAAAATTGGGTTCAACAACAATAAGCGAACCCAATTTTATTTTTTATAAGCAAATACTTAGAGATGCGACAAAGATTTCTGTCCTAAGGGATAAACATTAAATCCAATCTCAAATACTTTTTGATGATCCAGAAGATTGCGCCCGTCAAAAATAAAAGCGGGTTTCTCCATTGAAGCATAAAGTCTTTCAAAATCCAGATCACGAAATTCTTTCCAATCGGTCAAAATAGCTATCGCGTGCGCGCCCTCGGCTGCCTTATATGGATCTGTTTCGTATAAAATTTCACCTTCGCAATCTGCCAGATCAAGCTTGGCATAGTCTAAAGCCTGCGGGTCATGAATTGCCAGAACAGCGTGTTCTTCCAATAGTAATTTACTGACATAAATAGCCGGAGACTCCCGGGTGTCACCAGTATCAGCTTTGAAAGCAAAACCAAAAATAGCAATCTTTTTGTCCGCTACAGTATTAAACATGCGGGTGCTGATATTTTCAACAAAACGTTTTTCCTGATAATCATTCATCAAAACAACTTGTTCCCAGTATGCGGCGACTTCCGGCAAACCATGAAACTCACAGAGATATACCAGATTGAGAATATCTTTTTTGAAACAAGAGCCGCCAAATCCAACACTGGCTCGAAGAAATTTTGATCCAATACGCGGATCCATTCCCATAGCATCTGAAACTTCGAGGATATTAGCGTCAGTTTTTTCACAGAGTGCGGAAATACTATTGATCGACGAAATCCGCTGCGCGAGCATGGCATTCGAGACTAATTTAGTCAGTTCACTGCTCCAGACATTGGTTTTCTTGATTTTTTCTTCCGGGACCCAATTTCTATAAATATCAGCTACTGTCTCCAAAGCTTTTTGTCCTGAAGCATCTTCCATCGCGCCAATTAGAACACGACCCGGGCTTTGCAGATCATCAATAGCGGTTCCTTCCGCCATAAATTCAGGATTGGAGATTATATCGAAGTTTAAACCTTTGATGTTAGACTGCAAAATACGGTGCATCGCTTCGGCAGTACGAACCGGCAAAGTACTTTTCTCGATAACAATCTTATCATTTTCAGCGTGTTCAATAATATCACGAGCAGTCTTCTCCCAATACTGCAGATTAGCTGCTTTGCCCGCACCCGCGCCAAAGGTTTTAGTAGGTGTATTAACACTGACAAAAATAATATCAGCTTCTTTGATTCCCGCAACGACATCTGTCGAAAAAAACAGGTTCTTGCGATGAGCACGGTCAACAATCTCTTTTAGACCAGGTTCGTAGATAGGTAGGCTTGCAGACTGCCACGCGGCAATGCGTTCTGCATTGACATCAACTACTATAACTT
>JAHOYW010000215.1 GCA_019038735.1 Victivallales bacterium
GTTCAACAAGTATAGTTGCGGTGATGCTTGAGTTACGCAATGCGGTCCACATCAATGGGGTGCGCTTAGAACTATCTGCTAAATTAACATTAGCGCCGGCACGAATCAATACTTTTGCCATGCGCCAGTTATAATGATAGATTGCGTATATTAATGGAGTCCATTCATTTTTTTTATCCTGATAATTCAGCGGAGCACCACGTTTCATCAATTTATAAGCTGCCGAATTTGCTCCCTGCGCGATTGCTTCAACTAGATTTTGTCCCTGACGGTAAGGATCGTCAGAACTTAAATTAAATACAGTATCCGCTGGCGGTGGAGGAGTCATGCAGGAACTCAAAAGAATTATAATCGCAGTAGATATTGTGCTTAATAATATTTTCTTCATTATTTTTATCCGCTAATTTAAAATCTTACAATTACCTTGTATTTATAATATAATGCCCAAATAGTTATTTCCCAATATATGAGCCAAAAAAAACGGCGAAAACTGATGTTTTCGCCGTTTTACTAATTTTTGTATTTTACTGTTCTACTTTGATTAATTCGCCATCTTTAGCACGCATGCCGATCTTTTTATGCCAATAGGCGACAATCGGGCTGGCTACAAAGATTGAAGAATATGTACCGATGATTACTCCGAGGAGCATCACTAATACAAAGTCGTTGATTGCGATACCACCGAAGAAGAATAGTATTATTAGCACCAATAAAGTTGTTAATGAAGTCAAAATTGTTCTACTTAAAGTTTTATTGATACTCATATTGATGACTTTCTTGTAGTGCATATCAGGGTTGAGTGTCAGTCCTTCACGGATACGGTCAAACACCACGATTGTATCATTTAATGAATAACCGATGATAGTCAAGAGAGCCGCTACTACCGGCAGAGACACTTCATTGCCGCAGAGAACGAAAATCCCGGTTGCGATAATTACGTCATGCATCAATGCGATGATCGAAGCAATAGCGTAGGCGAATTCAAATCGAATTGAGATATAGAGGATGATTCCTAAAAATGCCAGTACGATAGCGTATATAGCTGATTTACTGAATTCCCAGCCGACCAGTCCGCCGAGCGAGGATTCATGTCCGCCGGCAAATTTAGCCTTAGTAAATTTAGCATTGAGCAATGCGCCGATTTTTTCTTTCGGACTGACGATTTTTTCACCTTTATTATCCTCGATTTTGATATTTTTACGAATCAGGATTTCAAGTTTTTTGTTGTCTGCTTGTGCGCCAAGACTGGTTTTGTAAGTAACTTTCGCGTCATATCCCTGTTGTTTGAGCGTGTCGCGTATATCTTGAATTGGAACTCGATCCTCATAACTGAAAGTAAACTGTGTACCACCGGTAAAATCGATACCCAGCATGTTGCTGCCTTTAGTCAGACAAAAAACAAGCGAGAAAACAATTAAAGTCGCGGAAATTCCAAAAGCAATTTTGCGTTTTCCCAGGAAATCAAGTTTAGGGTCTTTAAGCCATGAACACATAGTCATGGTTTTGAATTTAAAGAAGCGTTCAAAATAATCGAAGATTAAACGAGTCAGAAACAATGCGGTAAATACACTGGTGAAAATACCAATACTTAATGTTACCGCAAAACCTTTGACCGGACCTGTTCCTACTTTCATCAAAATCAAAGCGGTAAACAAAGTCGTTAAGTTAGCGTCAATAATAGTAACGAAAGCATGTTGATAACCTTGAGCAATCGCTGTTGAAAGGTTTTTGCCTTTATTGAGTTCCTCACGAATACGTTCAAAAATAAGCACGTTAGCGTCAACCGCCATACCCATAGTCAAAATGATACCGGCGATACCGGGGAGAGTCAGGGTCGCGTCGAACGCGGCAAGCGCGCCCAGCACCAGAATTACGTTTACAGCCAGGGCGAATATAGCGACCAGACCAGCGCGTAAATAATAAATAGATATAAACAGAACAACCACGATAAGAGCTATAATACCCGCCCAGATACCGTTTACAACATTGGCTTTACCAAGCGTCGGGTCGGTGTTAAAGATAGCTTCCACTTTTATTTCAAAGGGCAGACTGCCGCTAACCAGCGCGTCTGAAATAGCTTTACATTCCTCTTGCGAGAATTTACCGCTTATTTCGGCTGACCCGCCAGTAATGGCTGTTTGGATAGTAGGAGCTGAATAAAGTTTGTTATCCAGAACAATTGCTAATTGACGCCCAATATTATCTGAAGTAAGCTTGGCAAAGTGTTTTGCGCCTTTATTATTGAAACGCAAAATAATCTGACGTTGCCCTGATAATTGATTCACATCTGGAAATGCTTCACTAACATTTTTACCACTCATATCCCAGCGTTTTTTTATGAAAAACATACTGACTTTAGCTTTTTTGCCTTTGCGGAACTCTTCCATCTTCATGAGTCTGTATTCGCTCGGCATAACAAATGATTTAGGATCTCTTAAATACTCACTGACTTTTGCCGCGTTATCTTTGAGGACGAGGCAGAAACGCAATTTTGCGCTCATCTTAATGAGTTCAAGGAGTTTTAACTTTTCATCGTTGGAGACAACAGGAACCTTAAGGGAAACATAATGTCCGCCTGCTGGAGAAATTTCAGCTTCAAAAATTTTCTGAGTTTCCATTCTGGCACGCAAAGTCTCGATAGCCAGGTCACGGTAATATTGAAAACGCTTTTCAAAACTTTTTTTAGCTTCTTCAATGCTAGCATTTTTGGATAACTCTTTTGTGTCTTTAAGCCATTCTTCATCCGGTACAAGCTCGAGCAAAAATTCAACTCCACCATTCAGATCCAAGCCGAGACGGATAGAACTGCTGGCTTTTTGACGAATCATACTGATTACGTCACGGTTGACTTCCAGCTTATTTCCTTTGGCATCAACCAGCGAGTTTAGTTCTACTCCAGATTTATTAGCGGCTTCAAGCAGAGCAATAGAAGGATACATATTAGAATCTTCTGCTTGTGCTGCCTGTGCTTCTGAAATAAGTTTTGCCGCGACCGGACTGTCAGGGTTTTTCAATAGTGACTTAAAAGTTTTATAAAAATCCAGTGGTGTAAGCGGATTTATTTCAAGGAAAAACACAAAGATAATAATCGCGAATATAACAGTTCTTAAAATTATTGGACGTTTATTCATGGTGTGCCTTTGTTTTCTTTATAATATATGTGGTTATTTGCTCATTGCACAGCAAGAGCTTTCTTCTTTCATTATGCCGTTAACTCCGGCCTTAGTAACTTCGACATTGACTTTGTCAGCGATTTGAATAGTAAAAGTTTTATCTTTTACTGCAACGACAGTTCCGTGAATCCCCCCGCCAATTATAACTTCAGCGCCTTTGACAATAGTGTCAATCATCTCTTGTCTTTTTTTTGCTTGTTTCTTTTGTGAACGAAACATGAAATAAAACATAGCTACAAAGATAAGGATCATAGGAACAAAACTGATAAGTCCGCCTACTCCCTGAACTGGTTCTGCTGCTGCGGCTGTTGATGCTGTAACGAGATTAAACATAATTTTACCTTTTTATTTTATTATTATTATATTTTTGAATGAATAGAAATCTACACCAAAAACGACGAATCTCAAATCATATTCGAAATTCGTCGTGATAAATTTACATTATTTATCTTTTTTACGTGGCATACCAAGCAAATTGAGATGCTTTTCAAAGTGAGCTTTTAGTCTTTCTATATACTTTTCTTCTAATTTATGCATTGCTTCAAAGAATAATGGACGGATAGTTTTGTCATTGAGAATCGGTCCATAAGTAATATGTAGAAGCTGTCTCGCTTCGGATATTGCCATGAGTCCAGGTAATTCTTCATCACACAATGTATCAATATTAGGAATTTTAGTAATATCGGCTGTGATATGATAAAGCGCGAGCATTTTGTCAAAATTATCCAAAGCGCATTTATGCATAACTCTGTACAAAACAGGGTCATGTTCAGCGATAACAGTTACCGCTTCGACCCAGCTTGTGCCGGCAGTCTTCAAATGCAGACGCATATTAGTCATTTTACCGATAGTCGGATAAACCATGAATTTATCGCTGCCGGAATGAATTGATACTTTGTAATCACCGTTGCCTCTGGCGATGTCAGCGTGTACTTTGAACTGATGGTCAAATTCTTCTGGATCGCCGATATAATCAACTGCTTTTTGAAATTCACCAATAAAACGAGGAGCCAGTGAAGTAAACTCAACATCGCGGTAAAGTAATTCTTTAGCTATAAATAAGTGATGTGAAGGCAGGGTAGGGGATGTTGTTTCGTCAATCGAGATTTCCAGGTCAAATTTGTTTCCGCGTTTACTGACAAGATGTTTGTGTACTTCATCAGCAAAATCAAGCGCACCGAGATACATCACCGCACAGCGGCGAGCAGTTGCGGCATCAAAATCTATTGAACTTTCTCCAAACGAGAAGCTTTTGTCAGCATAACTTGCTTCAATGCGTTCTTTTACCGTGCCAGGCAGTTTCGCATAAGCGTTGTCAATTTCACACTGTGCCCAGTCGCCGGCATCGGCGTTCATTACTTCTGAAAGGTCAAGCGTAATCATTAACATGTCCGCTGCCAAAGCAACATCAATGTCTTCGATAGTCTTTAAATGATCGCCGTCAGCTCCATAGCCTTCTTTGTAGCCCGTTTGGAATACCATAAAAGTAGCATCGTCAACGACTTGTCTATAAGTTCTGCCGGTTAATTCAAGTTCACGAATCGACTGTTGAGCAAGCACAGGAGTTACTTCGAATTGCTTGGCGGCAGCGATATGCCCGGCAGTAGCGAGACCCAAACGGTCGCCACAACCAATAGTGGTCTTGCGGTCACGTAATGATATAGGAGCTGTCCATGGAAAAAGTTTGCGTAAAACTTTAGCATTATGTTCATCAAGCGGGCATTTGCGGGTGATTGTTCCGCTGTCGCCAATTTGTTCTCCTGAAAAATCAGCGATAATGCCGTCTTCGCGATTTGAGAAAACCATGAGGAAACGAGTTTTATGATCGCGGAACATAGCTATAATAGTATTATCTATTTTATTGATAGACTGCTTGTAAAATGACAAACAGCTTCCGCAGGATTTTATATTTTTTTCGATTTCGCTTTCATGCGAATTTATTGTTGAAGCAACGGTTTTTAAAAGCTTTTCCATTTTTATCTAAAACTCCTGATATTTAAACTTAATGTAATGCATAGACTATTACTATAAGAGGAGCACAGAATTATTCAAGTAAAAAGCATAAATTAACTTATTGTTTACAATAAGAGGATATTCCCACATTACAGAAATTTAGATATGTCAGTCATCTAGTAAATTCTTTAAATAAAAAGCATATTTTTACACCAAACCGGCTTGTTTTTTTTCGAAAAGATTGTATTATTAGAGTTCATGCAAAAACATGGGGCATTAGCTCAGTTGGCTAGAGCACCACACTGGCAGTGTGGGGGTCATCGGTTCAAATCCGATATGCTCCACCATTTTTTTGCCCTCAAATTAAAGCTCCAACCTAAAAATAGCCACCAAATTCCATTTTTAAATATTTACCTTGTCAACCTATTACAAGCCGTTTCTACCCCTTTCGTAACAACATTTATTACCAATTTATTACCACTGCTTTTGAGGTTGATTTGAACTTAAATAAAAAACATAATATTATTTGTATTTATTGCCAATTACTTAATTTGCAAGTTTTAAGCATACAGTTTTAGCTCATTGTGTAAATATTATTTGTTGTTTTAATTTGCTAAAACCATTTAAATCGTTTATATTTGTAAATATATTTATGTCGAAAATACACACCAAGAGAGAAAACAATGGAAGATTGCAAGAAATGTAATGGAACAGGATATATTCGATGTGATGCATGCAAAGGTGGACTCATGGAGGTTCCCTGTCCAGTCTGCGACGGAGATGGATGGCTCATTAAACCTGGATACGAAAAACAATCAGCATGCGCAAGTTGCCAAGGCGAAGGAGACCTTGATTCCAAAAACTGTTCCGTTTGTCATGGAGCTAGGATTGTTAATTGTTCTGATTGTAACAGCATAGGTAAATAACTAAATATAAATAGGATGAAATATGGAAATTAAAAAAAAGTTAGAAGATATTTTCAAAAGTAGAATTGCTGGTCCGTTTTTGTTTGTTGGATCTGGTTTCTCTCGTCGTTATCTAGGTTTGGAAGATTGGCGTGGTTTGTTAAGCAGATTTTGTGTTGCAGGTAAGCCTTTTGAATACTATTTATCAACAGCAAATGGAGACTATCCAACAATAGCTAGGCTTTTGGCAAAAGATTTCAATGAATACTGGTGGAGTGCGGATGAATACAAGCAAAGCGTCGAAAGACATAAAGCAAAAATATTAAATGAAACTTCAGCTTTAAGAATTGAAATAATCAATTATCTTTCTACACTGGATCAATCTAAAGCAAAGTCTTCAGAATATGCACAAGAAGTAGAATTGCTGTCCAGTCTAAACGTTGATGGCGTAATAACAACCAATTGGGATATGTTTATTGAACAATTATTTCCTGATTATAAAACTTATATTGGACAAGAAGAACTGCTTTTTTCAAATCCTCAAGAAATTGGAGAAATATATAAAATACATGGATGCTCGACAAAATCAGAATCTTTGGTGTTAACAGATGATGATTACAACAAATTTAATGATAAAAATACATATCTAGCTGCAAAATTAATCACTCTCTTTGTGGAACACCCAATAGTATTTATCGGTTATTCTATATCGGATGAAAATATAAGTGGTTTGTTAAAAGCAATATCCGCTTGTATTGGCAAGGAGAATATTGAGCAACTTAGAAAAAATCTGATTTTTGTTCAAAGGTTATCTCCGGGCGAAGAATCAAACATTTCAGATACTTATTTGACAATAGATGGTATTCAAATACCGCTGGTTCTAGTGAAAACTGACGATTATGCACCTGTTTATGAAGCTATACATGCAACTAAACGGAAAATTCCGGCACGAGTTCTTCGTTATTGCAAAGAACAATTATACGAATTAGTTAAATCGGCAGAGCCTGAAAAGAAAATTTGCGTGGTTGATATTGATGAAATTGAAAAAAAGGAAGATGTGGAATTTTTAGTTGGTGTCGGAGTTGCCTCTCGTGAATTAAACGCTCCAGCACCTATCGGTTATGCTTCAATTTCAGTAATTGAACTAATTGAAGACTTGTTGCATGAAAATAAGAATTATGATTGCGAACAAATATTGACTCATGTTGCGACGAGGGCATGTAAAAATACACCAAACGTGCCTGTATTTATGTACTTGAATAAATTAGGGTTGAATTCACAAGAAAAATATAATTCCAGTACCTATAATCTAGATAAAGTAGTTAATCGCGATTTAAAATCATTTCGTGTTGAATCATATAGCAAGCCTTTTTTTAGAAATTATCGTCATATGAGCATGCAGGAAATAATCACATCATGTACACCAGAAAATGCTTCGGCATATATCCCGTTTTTGGCGAAGGAAAAAATAGATATTGAGTTGTTATATAATTTTTTAATTGCAAATCAGTCAAAATTTGACTATGAAGCTTCTAGTTACGCAAGTAATTACAGAAAATTGGCTGCGCTTTTTGATAGATTAAAATGGGGTTGGTAAGCGTTTGATAAGCGGGGAATGAGTTTTACTATTCAAGGTCTAATAATTGGATTTGTCAGTTTAGTATCTCTTATATGAGGTTATAACTTATTTCTTTATGTTATTTCCAGCCAATTGTCGATAACTTTTTGAATTTCACTCCAAGGTTTATTCATCATAGCATTATCAATGTATAAATCCTGAAGATTTTTATATTTTGTAACAAGGGGATCATAGCGGTCAATCAAAATTTTTGCTTCTTTAAGTTTATTCTTTTGTTCTTTGATAAAGTTATTGGATTCTTTACGCCATTGACATTCCATTGCCTTAATATATTCTCGCATGATATTACAGTTATTATGCATGGTCGCATTATTCAGTAAAGAGTCAAATTCTCTCTTTTCGACGTGTTTTAGCGACGAAAATAAACATTTCCGTGTATTTGCTCGTACTTTTCGCTGTTCTTGTCTACGAGTCTTTAAACACCCAAGTCGAAAATCCCTTTTTTTTTCACGGCTTTTGCTAACGATGTCTTCAATATAGTTAACAATATTAAGAAGTCGATTTTTAAAACCATGTTTTTTACTTTCAGAAATAGTACCTTCAACGCCAAAAGTACCAAAAACACTTAGTGCAAGTAAGCCTGTCAGTTTATATTTTTTATTTCCTTTTGCAATTTTTACCGTTTTCTTTTTTTCATAAATATATACAGATATTTTAATG
>JAHOYW010000327.1 GCA_019038735.1 Victivallales bacterium
GAGTGAAATCGTTATTCAAATGACAGAATTAAAGCCCACAGAATATGAAAATATTAAAAAATTCAAAGACAAATACTCCAAAACAGAAGTTTATAAAAATTCTAAAACTGCTTTATTAAATTATGATAAAATTATTTATACTATATATCCCGATGCCTTTATTGAGCGATTAAATATAGATTCTCTATCTCTGAAAAGCACTAATGCAAAGATTTTCACCATCCAGAACCGTTATCGCTTTTTGCATAGTCTTCCAGCCAGCACCCGACTCTTCCTGCGAAAGTTATTCAAGAAAAAATTAAATTTATTAGCAGGAAATCGACAATTCATCGGGGAATTCGGTATATTTAAAGATGTTCCATGCGGAAAAGTCTACGGCTGGATGATACCATCATTCAGAATGCCAAGAATATCCTTACTGCCTTATACCCCCGCATTGATTGATATCGACAACTGGAATTATATAAAGAAAATCTTTCAACAATCAAAAATTGATCTGGCAAAACTCAAAGGGAATCCGGCGCAATATCCATTCTCTCTTTATTGTAACGGACTTATTGCTTTACGCTACGGCAAATGGAGAATTCTAGATAATATTTTTTCTAATTACAACAAACTTCTTCTTCATGATGATATTGATTCCAGACTTTGTTATAGCCTTGTCGCGGATTTGGCTCTGAAAACCAGAGGCGACCAATATGCCTGGGAAGTTCTAAATAAATATAAGTTCAAAGAAACTGTTCAATCTGACGAAATCGTTATCTCATTATTAAAGATTCAAGCATTATTAACCCTGAAACCGCTTGATGAAGTCGCGATCAATAAACTTATTAATAATATCAAAAAACGTTTCTCCATGCAATCTGATTTAAATGCCGATCTTGAAGCCTTGAGTCTCCTCCAAAAACTCATTAGTGCTGAATTTAAACAGTCCAGCGCTATAAAAATAGATATATTCAAGAAAAGCGCTTATCCTCACTTACATGCTCGTCTTTGGCTGGAGGCAGCGGCAAGAGATAAAATATTGCAGCGTAATTCGATAGAGATACCTTCTCTGCTTAAAGCCGCGCGTTCAGTTCTAATATCTTCAGCTTTCCGTTCATCTCTGTTCCATAAAATTACCAGCCTGGAATTAGGATATAAAAATTCAAGCCCAAGTCAACTTCGTGTGAGTTTAAGTAAAAGTTTATTGGAATTAAAACCACATGCCACAAATTCATATCCAATGTTATTGACACTTCTATTTAGTTCTGAACTATTGAATGGTGTGCCTGTCAAAAAATTAGCACCATTTGCTAAAGCTTTTACAATTGGATGTCCAAGCTTTTCACCTCTCGAAAAGCAATTCCCGAATATTCTATACAGTTATAATTCTTCTAAAGTGTTGACTTATTGTGAAAAATTCAGCCCGATAAGCTTTCAAAAAATTCATCTTTGGATATTAGCCGCCGCAAAGGAAAAACAATCAAGCAACGCGAAAGAATACATACTAAGGCTTAAATCTTTTAGAAAAGAGCTTAGATGGACTGAACAATTACTCTTAAATAAGTTTATCCAATTACTGGAAAATAATCCTGCCAGCAAAATCTAATTATTTTTAGAGACAAAAAAAACACCGTCCTGAGACGATGTTTTTTTGTACTTGATACATATTATATTTCTTAATAACGATAATGCTCCGGTTTGTATGGACCATCTACCGGTATGTCTAAGTACTCAGCTTGTTCTTTACTCATTACAGTTAATTTGGCTCCAAGCTGCTCTAAATGCAGAGTCGCTACTTCTTCATCAAGTTTTTTATCTAAACGATAAACACCTGTTTCACGATTTATATTTTTGGCAATATCAATTTGCGCTAGAGTCTGATTGGTAAAACTGTTAGACATTACGAAACTCGGATGACCTGTCGCGCAACCAAGGTTGACCAAACGCCCTTCAGCCAGCATATATATGCAATGTCCGTCAGGGAAAGTATAACGATGTACAGGACATTCATTGCCTTTGATTTCTTCTTTTGTAACACCAGGCATAGTATCAAGTTTTGCAATCTGGATCTCGTTGTCAAAGTGACCGATATTACAAACGATTGCCTGATCTTTCATTTTGCTCATGTGTTCCGCTGTGATAATATCTTTATTACCAGTAGTCGTAACATAAATATCCGCGACCGGAAGAGCGTCTTCAACTGTGCAGACTTTAATGCCGGCCATGCACGCCTGTAAAGCACAAATCGGGTCGATTTCACTAATCATTACCTGCGCACGTTCATTATTCATAGCTTCAGCACAACCTTTACCAACATCGCCATAACCGCAAATCATTGCAGTTTTACCGGAAATAAGTACGTCCATCGCGCGTTTAATTCCATCAGTCAAAGAATGACGACAGCCGTAAACATTGTCAAATTTACTTTTGGTAACAGAATCATTTACATTGATAGCCTGGAAAAGCAGTTCACCTTTTTCATGCATTTGCACTAGACGGTGTACACCAGTAGTAGTTTCTTCTGAAACCCCCACCATGTCAGCCACAACTTTATGCCAGTGCTGAGGATCTTCCGCCAAAACCTTTTTCAAAAGCTTATTGACAACTTGCAATTCAGCGTTATCAGTGGGTTCATCAAGAATAGACGCGTCACTTTCGGCTTGATAGCCGCGATGTATCAATAAAGTAGCATCGCCGCCATCGTCAACAATCTGTACTGGACCACTGCCATCCGGCCAAGTCAAAGCTTGGTAAGTGCAATCCCAATATTCTTCAAGAGTTTCGCCTTTCCACGCAAAAACCGGAACACCTGATACAGCAATCGCCGCCGCCGCGTGATCTTGAGTAGAAAAGATATTGCAGGAAGCCCAGCGGACATCCGCACCCAGAGCAGTTAAAGTTTCAATCAATACCGCAGTCTGAATAGTCATGTGCAAACTACCCATAATTTTGAGACCTTTAAGCGGTTGTTCTGCTCCGTATTTGATGCGTGTCGCCATCAAGCCAGGCATTTCATGCTCGGCAATATCCAGTTCTTTACGCCCGAAATCAGCCAAAGAAATATCTGCTACTTTGTAATCCATCTTAATTCTCCTGAGGTTTATATTTTTAATTTTTTATTTATAATTTCCCAATTCTCTTCGGAAATCTGTGATCCCATAACTTTAATAACTTCCGAAGCTGTTATTGTACCAAATTCTCCGCATTTCTTTAAAGAGCAGCCGTTTAACCAGCCATGCAGGAAACCTGCCGCCCATAAATCACCTGCCGCGGTAGTATCAACAACGTCAACTTTCTGACCTTCCACGATACAAGTCTCAAACTCATTCTGTAAATAACAGCCTTCAGAACCAAGCTTAACCGCAACTATTGAACAAAGCTTTGCAAGAGCCGCTGCTTGTTCCGCGGGATCTTCAGTTCCGGCAAATGCCGCAGCTTCATCTTCATTCGCAAAAACAATATCGACATAATCTTTCAATAATTGAGTCAATAAATCACGTTTCAAACGAACAATTTCAAATGTCGCCAAATCAATACTGATTGTACAGCCGCATTCTGATGCTGTAGCAAGAACTTTTTCAATTACGCCATCGATAAAAAGCAAATACCCTTCAACATGAACGTGATCAACACCGGCAAAATCCGCTGCGGATATGTCATCCGCCGATAAAGAAGAAGCAATCCCTAAATCTGTACGCATTGTGCGTTCTGAATCAGGTGTAACCATACTTAGGCAACGTCCGGTAGTAGCACCTTCGATAACACGAAAAGATTCAATGCCACCGCCAAGATCAATAAGTTTGTTGCGGAAAAAATCACCAGCGCTATCATCACCGATTTTTCCTAAAAAAGCAGTTGGGTTGTGTAGTTTGGCCAAAGCAAAAATAGTATTTCCAGCGGAACCACCCGGAGCAAGTACTGCACGCCCCGGAACTTTCGCCAGCAAATCTTCCATTCCATCAGAATCAAGCAAGACCATACCGCCCTTTTCTGCTTCAATATCTGCCAAAAACTGTTCTTCAACATTAACTAAAAAATCAACGATAGGTGAACCAACACCCAATATTTTTTCCGAACAAATCATTTTACATCCCGCCTGTTAAATCATTTATATTTTTCAGCGACTTGTTGTAAAATCTCTATTTTATCAGTTTTTTCCCATGGGAAATGTTCACGACCGAAATGCCCGTAAGCTGCGGTATCTTGATAATTCCAACCGTTAGCCTGAGGATGTTTGAGCTGCAATGTCTCTATAATTCCAGCTGGCTTCACATCAAATACTTCACGAACAATTTTTTCCAAAGCAGCATCTTTAGATAATTTACCAGTTCCGTAAGTATCTACATTAATACTGATAGGTTCAGCTACTCCAATAGCGTAAGCAAGTTGAATTTCGCATTTTCCAGCGAGTCCGGAAGCAACAATATTTTTAGCAATATAACGGCACATATAAGCTGCTGAACGGTCAACCTTTGAAGGGTCTTTACCTGAAAAAGCGCCGCCGCCGTGTGAACCTACACCGCCGTAAGTATCAACAATAATTTTACGTCCGGTCAAACCAGTATCGCCGTTAGGTCCGCCGATTTCAAAACGACCAGTTGGATTAACAAAATATTCAACATCATCATTCATCAATTCAGCAGGAATAACTTCTTTAGAAATTTCTTTCACCAAAGCTTCGAGTTGTTCAATGCGCATTTCCGGTGTATGCTGGTGTGATACCACAATAGTCTCAACACATATCGGTTTACCTTTATCGTAACGAATAGAAACCTGACTTTTTGAGTCTGGACGGAGATAAGAATATTGCTCCGGCATCTCTTTACGACGACGCGCGAGCTCAGCCATGATTTTATGTGAATAAATAATCGGAGCAGGCATTAATTCCGCAGTTTCGTTGGTCGCGAAACCAAACATCATACCTTGATCGCCGGCACCCTGTTCTTGAAACATGCCCTCACCCGCAGTAACACCCTGAGAAATATCCGTAGACTGTTTATGCAGACAGATCATTACTTTGCATGAGTCAGCGCAAAAACCAATATCATGATGAGTATAACCAATTTTAGCAACTGCTTTACGAGCGACCGCTTCCCAGTTTACATGGCTTTTAGTTGTCAGTTCTCCTGAAATAACAATCAAATCAGTAGTAGTTAAAGTTTCGCAAGCGACACGGCTTTCCGGGTCATCTTTCAAACAGGCATCAAGAATAGCATCTGAAATCTGGTCACAAACTTTATCAGGATGTCCTTCCGACACTGATTCCGAGGTAAATACATGTGGTGCATTAATTTTACTCATTAGTAATATTCCTTTATTTTTATATAATTAATCTATAATAAAATACAGTTCACAAAATACATCAATAAAAGCTATATTTCAACTTATCAAATTGAAATAATTTAAAGATATTTTCGCCTATTTCAAATCACTGATTAAGGATTCCACTCGTTCTAGCTTCTGTTTCATTTCTTCAAGATGACCTTGTGCCGCGCTGACGACTTTTTCTGGAGCGTTGCTTAAAAATTTCTCGTTTGAAAGTTTGGCGATTGAACCTTTTATCCAACCCTCTAACTCTTTTTTCTGCTTGTTGAGCTTCTTGCGTTCTTCCTCGAGGTCAATTAAACCATCAAGCGGTAGATAAATAATTCCCGCATTGGCAATTTGTGATGGTGCGGCTCCATGGCTCGCGACATCATAATCAATAAGTGAAATCTCAATATTTCCGGCTTTCAGCAATATTTTGAGAGATGCTATTTCGCTATTAAGAAAATCAGCATTGATTTGATCAGTGGCTTTAATAAAGTAGTTTATTTTTTTACCGTCAGGAACACCAGCATTGGCGCGCAAGCTGCGTCCGGCACGAACTAGTTGGAATTTAGCTTCCACCAAGTCCAGCAAGTCATGGTCTTTCTCCATAATTGATGGAATATTCAAATTCGCCAAAGGACGCGGATAACTTTCCTGCATGATAGTTTGTTCTTCAGTCAAAAATCCCATTTGATGCGCCAGCTCTTCAGTAATGAACGGCATGAAGGGGTGCAGTAAACGCAGAATTTTGAACAATACAAAGTCAAGCACTTGCAGAACTTGTTGTTTTTCTTCGTCATTGCCAAACAAACGTACTTTTGAAGTCTCAATAAACCAATCGCAAAAAGTACTCCAGACCAATTCATAAATTTCATGCACAGCATAATGGAAACGAAAATCCTCAAGCGATTTATTCGTCATTATAATCGCTTCGTTAATCCATGAAATAATCCATTTTTCGTCAGGCGTAAGTAAATCATGATTAACTCCCGACAAATCGCGAAAACCTTCAGTAACCGGTCCCTGCATAAGACGGAAACGACATGCGTTCCATAATTTATTAGCGAAATTACGTCCCAATTCACATTTTTCGTTACTGTATCTTATATCCATGCCAACCGGAGCGATGTAAATAATAGAGAAACGCAGCGCATCCGCGCCGTAAATATCAATAACATCCAGAGGATCAGGCGAATTACCCAGTGATTTACTGAGTTTACGACCTTGATCGTCGCGAATAATACTGGTAAAATAAACGTTTTTGAATGGGATATCACCCATAAATTCGCAACCCGCCATAATCATTCGAGCTACCCAGAAAAAGATAATATCCGGGCCGGTAACTAAATCGCAAGTTGGATAAAAATATTCTAAAGTCTTAGTTTTTTCAGGCCAGCCCATAACCGAAAAAGGCCACAACCATGAACTAAACCAGGTGTCCAGAACATCTTTTTCCTGTGTCCATGATCCACCATCAGACGGAGCTTCCAGACCGACATAAATTTCATTAGTCTCATCATTGTACCAAGCTGGAATACGGTGTCCCCACCAAATTTGCCGACTGATGCACCAGTCCTGAATGTTCTCCATCCAATGATCATAAGTTTTACTCCAGCGCTGCGGATGAAAATTGATTTTTCCGCTTTTCACCGCTTCAACCGCGGGTTTCGCGAGTTCTTTCATATTGCAGAACCATTGCGCGCTGACCAGAGTCTCGATCGGCACATCGCCGCGTTCAGAATAACCTACCGCATGCTTAATATCCTCAATCTCAACCATGAGCCCCTGCTCTTCCAGCATCTTAACGCATTTTTTGCGGGCTACAAGACGATCCAGACCCTCAAATTCAGCTCCGCATTTAGCATTCAGGGATGCGTCATCGTTCATAATCGCGATAATATCCAAATCATGACGCTGTCCGACCATAAAGTCGTTAGGATCATGCCCGGGAGTTATCTTTACACAACCTGTTCCTTTTTCAGGGTCGGCGTGTTCGTCAGCAATAATCGGAATTTTGCGATCAGTCAAAGGCAAATCAACTGTTTTGCCGATAAATTGTTTGTAGCGTTCATCGTCAGGATGAACAGCCACAGCAGTATCACCAAACATCGTCTCAGGTCGGGTCGTCGCTATCTGCAAAACGCCTGAACCATCCGACAAGGGGTAATTGTAGTGATAAAATTTTCCATCAACATCTTTATAAATAACTTCTTCGTCAGAAAGTGCGGTCTTGGCAACCGGGCACCAGTTAATCATACGTTGCCCGCGATAAATATAGCCTTTATTATACAGGTCAACGAAAACCTTACGGACAGCGTTGTTCAAACCTTCGTCCATAGTAAAGCGTTCACGTTCCCAATCGCAGGCTGTACCGAGTTTCCGAAGCTGTTTAATAATCGCACCGCCATATTCTTCACGCCATGACCAGACTTTTTCGATAAATTGTTCTCTACCTAATTCGTCACGACCGGGTTCTCCTGATTCACGCAAAGTTTTCTCAACTTTGCTTTCCGTAGCGATTCCAGCGTGGTCAGTACCTGGAAACCAACTCACTTCATAGCCCTGCATTTTGCGCCATCTTATGAGAATATCCTGCAAAGTATTATTGAGGACATGTCCGAGATGAAGGATACCGGTTACATTCGGCGGCGGGATTACGATTGAATATGCTTTCTTTTCAGAATTAGCTTCACCATGAAAATAGCCGCGTTGTTCCCAGAGAGGATACCATTTATTTTCGATATCCGCCGGTTCATAAGCTTTTGGCATTTCATTATTTGTATTCATATTTACAGAGCTCCAGAGAGAACGTTTATTTTAATTCAGCAAAGCTCATAAGATAGCACATTATATTAATTTTTGAAATGTTTTTGCACAAAAAATGCCGAAGTCTATTGAATTTTTACAAAACGCAAGCATATTTAGCTTTCATGACAAGCCCCGGTAGCTCAGAGGATAGAGCACTTGACTTCTAATCAAGCTGTCACAG
>JAHOYW010000074.1 GCA_019038735.1 Victivallales bacterium
CTAGAGAGATTATAATACTAATATACCTGTAATTATAAAATACAAATAAAATAAAAAAAAGGAGTCTTGTTATGAGTAAATTTAATGGCTTGGGAATGAGTTTGGGAAATCTATCTTTGCTGAGCGATGCGGAAACACGTTCGATTTGTTCGGAAAACCGTAGCGGGGGAAAAGGCAGAGGCGGCATGGATCCGGCGGAACCGGATGGTCCCGCTAGAGACCTTGGAATCGGCTGGAAGTGTCATGCTAGTGATTCAATTGAAGCTGGAGAAACTTTTGTTATGGCTGACATTGAGGGTCCCGGTGCGATTCAAAGCATCTGGCTGACTGGTACTGTCGGGCGTGATCTTATTTTGCGGATTTACTGGGACGGACAGGAGACTCCATCTGTCGAATGTCCGGCTAGCGATTTTTTTGCCTGCCCATGGATGGATTCAAGAAAAGACCCTAGAACTTCTGAGCATAATCCTCGGGTAAATTCAATGCCCGTAGCGGTAAATCCTAAAAACGGTATGAATTGTTTCTGGGAAATGCCTTTTCGTAAGAATTGCAGAATTACTATGGAGAACCTGCATCCAACTGAAGCTGCCGTATTATTTTTTCAAATAAATTATACCTTGACTGAGGTATCGGAAGAAACAGCTTATTTCCATGCTCAGTTCAGACGGGTTAATCCGCTACCGTACAAAGACGTTTACACGATTGTAGATGGCATAAAAGGACAGGGACATTATGTCGGAACGTCTATGGGATGGGGGCTTAATAATAACAACTGGTGGGGAGAAGGAGAAATTAAATTCTTTATTGATGGTGATAGTGAGTTTCCAACCATCTGTGGAACTGGAACAGAAGATTATTTTGGAGGATCATATGACTGGGATGTCGATGGTCAGTACCAGATATATACTACTCCATTTCTAGGAATGCATCAAGTTATCAAGCCGGACGGTCTTTACCAAGCTAATCTACGCCATGCAATGTACCGCTGGCATGTTATGGATCCAATCCGTTTTAAGAATGATTTAAAAGTTACTATTCAGGCTCTCGGCTGGCGTGATGGTGGACGTTATCTGCCGCTTCAGGATGATATATCCTCGGTAGCATATTGGTATCAAACAATACCAGCCGCGGCATTCCCTGAATTTCCGGATCGTGATTACCTCGAAATAATATAAGTTCCAAGTAGTCGGAGGCGCAGCCTGCGCCCCGACCAGTTGAATCTTTGATAATTCGTTTGATTATATCCTGTTCAAAGCTGTTTTGTGCCGGAGCAAGGCTGCTCCCGGCACTACTTTAAAAACAAAATATTTAGTATATCGGCTTTATTTTTGAAGTTTTGCGAGTATTGTTATAGTTTCTTATTAAACTTAAAAACAGGAAACATATACTATGCAATCTCAGGAATGGATAGAACGTAATCACAAGTACACAATGACCGATGGAGACAGCGGTTTCTCAATCGCTTTTGGCGGAATGAAATTTTCAGATGCTGATCTGGGTTCCATGGCGGATAAATTCGAGCGGGCTAAACGCGAAATGGCGCGAATTGAAGCTGGAGAAATCAAAAATCCCGATGAAAACCGGCAGGTTACTCACTTCTCTGACCGTATAGCTTATCCGAAAAGCAAAGAATTTAAAGCTGTTGAAAAATTTGCCGAAGATGTTCGAAACGGAAAAATAATCGGGCAGGGCGGGCGTTTCCGTTCATTGATTGTTAATGGTATTGGCGGCTCAGCTCTCGGTCCGCAACTCCTGCAGTTTGCGCTTAATGGTCCTTATTGGAACGAATTGAAAGAAACTGAGCGTGACAACAATTTAAAAATTTATTTTCTTGATAATACAGATTCCGCGGGCTTTGCTGATGTTTTGGCGGTGATTGATCCGGCAACGACTTTGGTCGCGACGGTTTCCAAATCCGGCGGCACTCAGGAAACTCGCAATAATATGATTGCCCTTGAAGATTGTTATGATGAAGCTGATGTGGACTTCGCGAGACATGCGGTAGCTGTTACTATGGAAGGCAGTAAACTCTGGAAACACGCCGAAGAAAATGCTTGGTTAAAGGTTTTCGAGATGGCTGAATCTATCGGCGGACGTACCAGCGAAACAAGTATTGTCGGTCATCTGCCAGCAGCTTTAGCAGGAATTAATTTTAAAGAATTCCTTGATGGCGCGGCTTTTATGGATGAATGGACACGCAATGAGGATTACTGCGTGAATCCAGCTTATATGCTGGCGGCGATGTGGTTTATTGCCGGTAAAGGCAAAGGCAACCGCAATATGGTTATCGTGCCTTATTCTGATCGTTTGATACTCTTGTCGCGTTATTTTCAACAGTTGGTTATGGAAAGTCTCGGCAAAGAAACTGACCTTGATGGCAAAGTTGTACATCAGGGATTAAATGTTTTTGGCAACAAAGGCGGTACAGACGCTCATGCCTTTATTCAGCAGTTGAATGACGGACGTGATGATTTTTTTATTACTTTTATTGAAGTTCTCCAGGATTCAATGATTCTGCCTATTGACGAATCATCCAGCATGGGAACATATCTACATGGTTTTCAGGAAGGCTTGTCCGCCGCCCTGCGCGGTAAAGGTCGTCAGGCGATCAATATTACTATTGAAGAAGTCAACGAATACAATCTCGGTATGATTATCGCCATGTACGAACGCGCGGTCGCGGTTTATGCTGAATTTATTAATGTCAACGCATTTCACCAGCCGGGAGTACAAGCTTATAAACTAGCTGCTCAAGGTATTCTTGATTTACGGGAAAAATTCATTGCCGCAATTTCTGAACTCGAAAATTTTAGCGGTACAGCCGCCGACTTCGCGGCAAAAGCCGGTTTAGCTGATGATGAAATCGAAATAGCTGGTTTGTTAGCGAAAGCAGCTTTGAATAGTGAACTTATCAGTCGTGAATATGATGCTGAAAAAGGCTGGATCTACAGCATAAAATGAGCTCTGATAAATTCATAATATCTACAAAACAGGCGGCGCTGACTCTAAAAGTCCAGCCGCCTGCTGATTATTTGGATGTCGAGAAAAAATATCCGCTTCTAGTCAGTGATTATTATTTGAATCTGATTGATAGCAACGAAGAAAATATAGAAAATGATCCGATTTGGCGGCAATGTATGCCTTCGGCTGATGAATTAAAGGACGAAAATAGCGATTTAGACCCGCTTGCCGAAGAAATACAAATGGCGGTGCCGCGTTTGATTCACCGCTATCCTGATCGGGCGGTACTGCTGAGCACAGGTAAATGCGCTACCCGCTGTCGTTTTTGTTTCCGTAAACGCACTTGGACGGATGGCAGGGAATTATCTGATATTTCTAAGGTCGAACTGACGGAAGTTTGTAGCTATTTGCGCGCAAATTCTGCGATTTCCGAAGTATTGATTTCCGGTGGTGATCCTTTGATGTTGTCCTGCGAAAAATTAGGCTTTATTCTGGATGAATTAAGTTCGATCAAATCTATTTGCGTATTGCGTATTGGAACTCGTGTACCAGTAACTTTGCCGAGTCTTGTAAGCCCGGAAGTAGTCAAAATGCTGGCGTCTTATTCTGGTTTATGGTTGATGACGCATTTTAATCATCCAAGAGAACTGACCGACGAAAGTATCACGCTTTGCCGGGAGTTTGTTAAGGCAGGTATTCCGCTATTAAATCAAACGGTTCTGCTTAAAGGGGTCAATGATAATTCCGAAACTCTGGAGAAACTTTTTCGTAAACTTATCGCGATAAAAGTTAAGCCGCATTATTTATATCATGTAGATCCGGTTCGCGGAGTTCGGCATTTTGCCACTGGTATAGATAAAGGACTAGATATTTTAAAACAATTCCGTTCAAAACTCTCATCTTTAGCCGTGCCGACCTTCGCGATAGACCTCCCCGAAGGCGGCGGCAAAGTCGCTCTGCAGCCGCAATACTGTTGTGATAATAAATACCCCTCAGTCATCGATGAACACCTGATTGAGTATTCATTATAATTATTTTCTGTAAATATCTTTTCTGTGAGCAATATCTAATACAATAATTATCAGTTCATTGTCAATGATTTCATAAATTGCTCTATAGTTTCCAATACGGATTCGCCAAGCGTCTCGTCCAGTTAATTTCTTGCTTTGCGCAGGAAAAGGATTTTTGGCAAGCTTTCGGATTGATGCGATGATTTTGGTCTGAAAAGGCTCTGGAATTTTTGCTAATGATTTTTGAGCTTTACGCTTAATTTGTATTTCGTAATTCATTTTATAGCGTTGTTTTTTATTTCTTTTACAGCCTGTTCAAAAGATATAATTGGATCATTACTGGATTTTGCGGCATCAAATGCACGGATATCCTCTAACTCTTCAATATCAGACATAAGAGTTTCCCATTCATTAAAGGGCAATACTACAGCTTTTTTGTGCTCACTTTGATCTATAATATATTCTGGATGAAGTGCAATCATTTCTTTATTTCCATTTTTGTTACTCTTTTAATATCATTACTAAAATACTGTATGAAATACATAAAATCAATAAAATAGTAAAAATTATCGCAATTTGCTATGAATTTTTCTATTTTTGTTTAGGAGTCGATATAAACAGGCGGCAGACAATTTCACCGGGGCAGGGTAGGTCATCTATGCTGGAGCGGTTATAATTCCGCTGGGTGTCGATTATGTAGAATACATTGCAAGTCGATGAAACTAAATTGATATTGACGACTCCACTGGCTGAAAGTGGAATGACAAAAGTTTTCTTTAGCTGTCCGCTTTGCAGAGCGATGAATCTTTCATATTTATTATTAACCAGCAAGGTCGCTTCACCGGCTTTGGCAAAAATTAAGGTGAATTCTAATTTAGCCACAGTGTCTTTTGGGATTTTACTGATTTTGAATTGTTTTCTTAAGTCAGATCCTCGCACAAAGGGCATCGTATCCCAGCCGCCGAAAGTTTGCGGTCCATTATCCAAATACATTGCTGCATTGTGTCCCATCTCCACTCTAACTCCGTCAGGTCGGATTTTTCGCATAATTGCGGCTTCATAATTTTCACGATAAATATCGTAAGCCAGAAAGCAGATAAAAACACTTATGCAGAAAGCAATTATATATTGAACATAGAGATTACGGCGGTCGTTTTTACAGACGCGGTAAACCCGGTTGACGAATATTCCCCCAAGAATTGCTAATAGCGGAATTAAAGGCATTCTGAATCGTGCGAGAATATAAAATGCTACCGTTGATAAACAGTAGGAAACAATGAGATACATCAATAAAAGCATTTTTAGGTCGTGTTTTTTTATACTGCGCCAGAGTAAAACGAATATTCCCGCCAAAGCCGGAATCAGAATAAATGCACTCCATAAAAAGCCATAAGACAAAAATACACTTTGCTTTAAGGCAAAGTTGAGAGAAACATTATTAGGGATTTCACGATAATCCCAGAAAAGCAGTAATTTTCTGAAATTCAGTTCAATATAAGCTAATGGTTCGCGGCAGAACCAGTTCCAAATATGATTCGTTATGCTGAACTGAGAATCTTTGGCAAGCCATATTTCCCGAGTCGGCGGGTATTCCATCGGTCCCGCCCCCCAGCCTTCTTCGCGTCCACCCGGAGGAGATTCAGGAGTGTTGCCCAAACTCAATACGACTGGTGCGTCGCTTGACGGACCGCAAAACCTGTCGAGCAATATTGAGTTGCGGTAGGCAAAGGGAACTTGAGGCAGAATTATTAAAATCAGGAAAATTAGCGCGACAGCACAGCTTGTCCATATCTTGAAGAATAGGCTCTTGGCTCTATGCTTCTTGATCACCAGCGAATAAAGTGCTATGGCAATGATTCCGGGGACCATAAACCATACATTGCCGCGTGAAAGAATCGCGCAGCTTACTATTAATGCGCAACTTATCCATGATATTATTTTACCGGATTTGAATGCGCAGATAGTTGCGTAAAAAATTAGCACCAGCCAGAATGCCTGCAATGTGGCAACAAGTAAATAAGGGGTATAGAGAATCAAAATCTGTGAAAATGCCGCCATGAAAGCAGCGATAAAAGCGGCGTCCCGATTCCATATTTTTGCGGTGGACAGCCCGACCAAATAAACTGTCGCCGCGCCAAGTAAACTTTGCGCGATAATCAGTGCCCAAACGGAATAACCAAACGTTAGATATATTAAAGGCAGAAAGACAGAGTTGTAAAAAGGCTGGTATTTGTGCGAGTTGTTGATATAAAATGGATTCTGAAAATCCCCTTGAGAAATCAATACCGCCAGTCTTTTATATGTCGCCATATCAGTATATGGCGAGGGATTATTAACTGCATTTCTGCCATTGTTGCCCATTTGCAAGTCGTAAGATGCCCCCAGACGCAAGACTAAAGCGACAAATGCTATACCTAAAAGAATAAGTATGAATTTTTTATTCATTAAGTATTTTCGCATATACGATGACCTGTTAGTAATTCAGCTTAAACACTCAATAAATCTTGTTCTTTAGCTACAAAGATGCTATCAATTTTCTTGATATAATTATCTGTCATATCTTGAATGTCTTTGAGCATATCCTTCAAATCGTCTTCAGTGATGTCACTTTTCTTCTGAGATTTTTTCGCGGCATCATTTCCTTCACGACGAATATTACGAATGCTTACCTTGGCATCTTCAGAACGGAGTTTTGCCTGTTTTACCAGAGAATTACGGCGTTCTTCACTGAGTTCCGGCATAGGCAAACGCAGGACACGACCGTCATTGACTGGCGAAATCCCTATTTTTGAAGCATTGATAGCTTTTTCGATTAATGCAATAGATGATGGATCCCAGGGCTGAATAACCAGTAAACGTGGTTCTGGAACAGTAATTCCCGCGAGTTCTTTCATGCGGGTTGGTGTGCCGTAGTAGTCAACATTCAAGTTTTCAACCAGAGCTGGTGAAGCTTTTCCTGTACGAACCGAGGCAAAATCACGTTGCATCGCTTCTTCTGTGTTCATCATTTCTTCTTCGAGATGATCCATTAATAAATCAATTTCTATATCCATGACTTTTACCCCGTTTATTAATTAGTTATGTACATAAACTAAGACTCAAGTCGGAAATTTCAAATACAATAGCTTATTTTATTAATTTTTAGCAAAAAAAATAAAATTTATTTTGGTTTGTAGAAAGTGGATTGAAGAATTATAGTTGTTCAATAAATAAATAGTTTTTTAACATGGGGCGAAATAATGAATATTTTAATTGCTGATAAGTTATCATCAAAAGCTTTGAGCGAACTTGAAAAAATGGGGGCGCAAATAAGCTTCAATCCAGACTTAAGTGCTGAAGACCTGCCGTTACATGTCAAAGATACCGAAATCTTAATTGTCCGCTCCACAAAAGTTACAGCGGAGACAATTTCCGCGGCACCGATGCTGTCGCTGATTATTAGAGCCGGAGCGGGGGTGAATACTATTGATTTGAAGACTGCTGGAGAGCGTGCTATCCATGTAGCTAATTGTCCGGGGAAAAATACCGATGCTGTAGCTGAATTGACTATAGGACTGATGATTGCCGCAGACCGGCGAATTGTTGATGCTTCGTGTGATTTAAGGGCAGGACGCTGGCGCAAAAAAGAATACGGCAAAGCTAATGGTTTGAAAGGAAGAACTTTAGGAATTATCGGCTTGGGATCAATTGCCAAGGCTGTTGTCAGCAGAGCAAAAGCTTTGCAGATGGATGTTTTGGCGTGGTCACGTAGTTTGACTGATGAAAAAGCGGAAGAATTAGGTATTTGTCGTGCTGATTCACCCTTGATAGTAGCTGAAAAATCTGATGCTGTATGTATTCATTTGGCAGCGAATGCTGAGACTAAACATTTGATTAATGCTGAATTTTTAGCAAAAATGAAAGATGCCGCGATTTTAGTCAATGTCGCGCGTGGTGAAGTTGTGGATTCAAAAGCTGTCATGGAAGCTGTCAAGAGCAAGGGTATTCGTTACGCGGCGGATGTTTTTGAAAACGAACCGACTGGCGGAGAAGCTGTTTTTGAGGCGAAAGATTTTGCGTCATTAATAAGCGCGACACCGCATATTGGAGCATCGACCGAACAAGCCGCCGAGGCTGTCGCTGATGAAGTTGTACGAATAGTAGATGCCTACCGCCAAAGCGGAAAACCATTGAATGTGGTCAACGTCTGCGCTAAATCCAAAGCGGTTACAAGCTTAGTTATCCGTCATTACAATCAAGTTGGAGTTTTAGCTGGCGTATTGGATCGTCTCA
>JAHOYW010000019.1 GCA_019038735.1 Victivallales bacterium
GAGCATTTTTATTATCAACACTGGTGTTGAGTAAAATAGACTCAGGCGGTAAATATTTTTCCAGTTTCATTTTTTAATCCCATTTTATTTATTATAAGTCATTGAAAAAGAAATGATTTCACTAGCATCTACTTGACCTATTATTTTATTATTGTCATCTACAACAGGAAGCTCAAGGAGATTTTCTTTTATAAGTATCGAGGCTACTTTATTCAAGGGCGTTGACTCTATGACATATAATGCCTCAATCATTAGCTTTCCGGCAGTATCCGCGGTCAGTGCGGCAAGGCTGTTTAAGCCATCGCTTATTCCGCTGGTAATGGATGTTACAGGAAAAAGATTTCTCAGCATATTCTTGATTCTGATTACGCCAAGGAGGATATCATTAGCATCTACTACATAAATATTTCTGCAGCGTTTTTCTAGGATTCCTGCTTTTAATATAGAACAGATGGAATCATCTGCTTTAATCGTTACAGGTAATTGAGTATGAATGAATCTGACATCAGACACAAGATATCGCGAAAGTTTTTTTTCTTTCAACATAATAATATTATTCTCTTTAAATTTTTATCAGCTATAAATTAGAACAAAAGCACTAAAAACTGATAAAAATCAAAGTAATAATATCATGGATTGGAGTTTACTATTGTAGTCATGCTGAAATTCCGAGACAGACATGATTTTTTTGCAACTTGTAACATTGTTGGTTTTCAGGTGTGAAATAAAACTCAATAAATATGGAAAAAATAAAGCTTTTCTGTTTTTTCTAATTCTTTTATTTTCATCCACTTCGGTTTCTTCAATATCAGTAAACAGGATATCATCAAGTATATCCTGTTCATTATTTAAATTGCTCAAAGCTGACAAAAGTTCTGATGAATCTGTTCTATTTGAGATAATATTTCGAGTAGCAACACTAATCACTTCCATATTAAGAAAGCAGGCAATGAAAAATATTAAAATAATTTTCTGTAATCTCATACGCTATTTTAACTCTTTTGATAGTATATTGTGCTTGTGAATTATAATATAAAAGTCAATTTTGTCAAGGATTATCTAAATTTTCTTTCTTATAATTTCCTTTGTACTGTTTGAAAAAAGCGGAAGAAGCTTAATATTAGTTATAATTACTTATTTTAAAATTGAATCAGGATGAATTATGACTAAATACTTTATTTTAACACTAGTGCTTATCACTAACTCTGTTTTTGCGCAACCCGCAAAAATTATTATTGGAACAGTAAAGGTAAAGAACAAGCTGAATGTTCGGGTGAAACCCGGTAAACAATATTTTGTTGTTGCGACCATGAAAAATGGCGAAAAAGTAAAAATTTACCGTAAAGTTGATGATTGGTATGAAATAGTCGCGCCGCTGGATAGCGCGGTTTGGGTCGCGGGGCACTTGATTAGTAATTCCCGTACTCGCCGCATCGCTAATCTCCGGGCTGGGCCAAGTGATGATTATCAGTCTTACGGCACTGAACCTCCTGGAGTGGAACTGGAAATAATCAAGCGCAAAGGTCATGGCGGCTGGTTCAAAATAAAAGCCCCTGTTACTTTGAAAGCATGGGTACACAGTCGTTTTATTACTATTGACAAATACGAACTCGAGGATCTGCAAAAATCTCTTTATGATCGAAGATTAGTTCTGATTGATTATGACACCGGTGATTTTTCTGGGTTTCTTAAGGAAAAACATACTAAGCCAAGTTTTATTCTTCCTTTTATCCGAGGCGCGGAACAAGACATAACTCTAAAAGGACAAATTGTGCCATTAAAGGCTGGAGCAATTTATGTGACCCACGCTCTCGTCAGTATAGATAAAGATGAAGATGTTAAAGCTTTGGCTTATTTGCATTGCAGAAAAGCGTCATTGAATATCTGGAAAGATAAACTTGTAACTATTACAGGAATTAAAAAACTCGTCCGAGGCTGGAAGTTGCCGGTTGTTGAAGTAAAAATAGTCATGCCTACACAAATAAAAATTATTAAAAACAAAAAATAAAAGGAGTTTCTGTGAAAAATTTACTGCTTACTCTAAGTCTCATTTCCCTGACAGCATGTGCTCAAGTAACCCATCAAACGCAAGCTATTAAAAAATCTCCGGCAAAGAAGATTATTAACAAAATAAGTATCGCGAAGAAAAAAACAAATATTCGCAAATTCAAGACCTCTATAATTAAAATTTTTGCAATGCGCAGTAAGCCTAATTATAATCAACCATGGCAGAACTATCCTCAACGTTCAGCTACCGGATCAGGCTTTGTCATTTCAGGCAATCGCATTTTGACCAATGCGCATATCGTTGCCAATCAAACATTTTTGATGGTCAGGAAGCCGGGATTACAGAAAAAATACATTGCCAAATTGGAAGTAATCGGTCATGAATGTGATATGGCGATATTAAAAGTTGAAGATCCAGAGTTTTTTAAAGGTCTGAAAGCACTTGAGCTTGGAGATCTGCCCGAACTTCAAACTTCCGTTACGGTAATGGGTTATCCGGTCGGAGGAGACAATATCTCAGTTACAGAAGGCATCATTTCCCGTATTGAACCAGTCATTTATGCTCACAGCGGACGTCGCTTGCTGGCAGTACAGATTGACGCAGCCATCAACCCGGGCAACAGTGGAGGTCCGGTAATTCATAATGACAAGGTGGTTGGAATCGCCTTTCAAGGACTATCACAATCCCAAAGCATTGGTTATATGATTCCCGTTCCAGTTATCAAACATTTCCTTAAAGATGTTAAAGACAAAAAATTTGATGGTTTTCCGCATGCTCCTTTTGTGTCGGAAAAAACGGAAAACCCAGATTTACGGTCATGGGCGAAAATGAATTCTAATCAGACCGGCATTATAATACGTTCATTACCGCCGGAAGTAAAAGAGAGTGGCGAATTTAAAGTCAATGATATTATTATGGCTATTGACGGCGTTAAACTTGATAATGACGCTACAGTTAAGTTCCGTAGCGATGAAGTCATTTATTTTGCATACCTGATCTGGCGCAAATATATTGGGGATAATTGTAAATTTAAGCTTTTACGCGATGGCAAAGAAATTACTGTAAACTACAAGTTACGCCGTTACAAACGCCTTGTTCCAAATCGAGTGTTTGGTGAATTGCCTACTTATTATTTCATCGGCGGCTTGCTATTTGTGCCGCTTTCAATAAATCATCTTGACGAATACAGAAAATGGTATAACGGACCAATCAATCTAGTCTATCAGGTTATTAACGGTAAAGTGAACAAAGAATTACAGCAAATCGTAGTTCTCTCAAGCGTGCTTGCCGCTGAGGTCAACGTGGGCTATCAGAAATTAAGGTCGCTGATTGTTGAAAAAGTAAATGGTCAAAAAATCAAAGATTTAAAACAATTGATTTCAATAGTGGAAAAAAACAAGAAAGGTTTCCTTATATTTCAATTAAAGAACAAAACCAAAATTGTTTTCGATATTGAAAAACTCAGGAAGTCAACAGCGTCAATAATGAAGCGTTATCGCATACCTAGTGACCGCAGCCCGGATCTGACCGCAAAGCCGGTTCAGCTTATTCCGCTCAAGTGATTAAGCAAAATGTTCAAAAGATTTTAGTCGTATATCTCAACTCTTATGGTCAAGCTTCCGTAGTTGTCGAGATAATCACCCCATTCGTAAGGACCGAAATATAAAATCCCGTTGCTTTCCGCTTTGAAGGTCATCTCTTTACCAATATAATACTCCCTCTTGCCTATTTTAGCTAAGAGGCAACCGGGTGCTCCTGAACGCTTAGCTTTCGCATAAGCCTTAGGCGCGCTTTTCTTTTTCTTCTTCTTGGTATTTCTATCCATAGACCAGCGTTTTAAGGTCTTAATATCATAGGACATATAACCATCCGGGTCGCATGCAGGAAAATCCACTTCATCACCCATGCTCCATGTACCATGAGCTGTAACCCGCACCATTTTGCCTGCGCTAACTTTTACCCAGGTGTCCGTCCACGGAGTATTTGCCGGAACAGTAATTGTTTTTTTGATATTTGAAATAGCATAACGTGAATCTTTCGGGTCAAATTTGGTATCAGTAATTGAGTCAAGTTTTTTGACTAACAACTTGTTTATATCAACTTCAACTCCCTTGTCTGAGAACTCCATTAAGGCAATGATCGCCTCTTCTTCCTTGGGATTAAAAGTCCTTATCAATTGATTCAAAATAGTTAGTATATGACGGTTCATCGCAGTGTCAGAATCATTAATATGGTCACGAGCCTGTGAAAGCAATAAGATAAATTCTTTCTCATCTGCTTTCTTTTTAGAAGCTTTAAGGGTAACTTTAAATTTAAGTTTCCCGCGAACCAGCAAAACATCGCGGTTAGTCGGAATAAAATGGTTGGCAAAATTAAGCAATAAGAGCCCGGTAGAATCATTTTTATTTTTCGCTAATCTTTGCTTCGCCAGCTTAAGAGCACTTTCACCAAGCCGTTCCATGGTCGTCTTAGGCAGAGGATAGCTGCGCACACGTTGATAGCTTTGTCCCGGTAAACTATTCAGAGCAAAGATTAAAAGTAAACAAACAACTATATTTTTATTCCTAGACATATATACAAATATTCCATAGTAAAACTATAAGTATAGATAAGTAATAATATAGTATTTTTAGCATTTGTCAAGGTAAATAGTCGTACATAATATATTTATTAGATTTTGTCATGAATCATAGCTTGTAAAATTCAACTTTTTATGTTAAATTTAAAAACTCTTTATAAAATCTATTATCATTCATAAACTAAAAAGGGATTAAAGTATGAAAAAAACATCGCTTGCAATCTTAACTCTGACCGCGGCCGCATCTATCAGTTTTGCTGCTGAAACCACAGCTCCGAAAGTAATTAAAGCGACAATGCCGCTTGCGCCAAAGGCTAATTTTAATTTTCTTCCTGAACTTGTTGCGGAAGTAAATGGGAAAAAACTTACTAAAGCGGAAGTGCTTAAAAAACTTTTAGGCGGAAAAATACCTCAAGGCGTTACGCAGGAAATGCTGGTGAACGCAACTAAGTCAATGGCAACACAATTTGTACAAGCCAGCGCCATACTTGATGCGGCAATCAAAGCCGGATTTAAGCCATCCGCGGAATTGGCAGTCAAAGGATTTAACGATTATCTAAAAACAGCTCCTACATTTCAAGTGGAACAAATCAAGAAAGGTTTGGCTAAGCAAGGAAAAACTTTAGAAACATTTATTGAAAAGAATAAAAATCTGAAGGCATTCCAGGAACAAATGGCTATTAATTCTTTTTTCTCAAAAGAGGTAATCTCTAAAATTAAAGTCAGCGCAAAAGACGCAAAAGCATATTATGATGCCAATCCAAAAGCATTCGAAACACCTGCTGATCCAAAAGATTCTATGAGAGCATCTCATATTTTAATCAAGCTTGAAGAAAAATCTGATGCAAAAACTAAAGTTGCGGCTAAAGTTAAAGCTGAAAAACTTCTTGCTCTGCTGGAGAAAGATGCTTCATTATTTGAAGAATTAGCAACAAAAGAAAGTCAATGCCCAAGTGCCAAAAAGAAAGGTTCTATTGGAGCTTTCACAAAAGGTCGCATGGTCCCTGAATTTGAACAAGCTGTAGTAAATCTCAAAACTGGTGAAATCAGCGCGATTGTTGAAACGAAATTCGGTTATCATATCATCCGTCGTGATGCGCCTAAAAAATCTAAAAAACAAACATTTGCTGATGTAAAAGATAAACTTCAAGTTGCTTTAAAACAACAAGCTATAGAAAAATCTTTAATGGCTTTTGTTAAGAAAATAACAGATGCGGCTAAAGGAAAAGTTTATATTAAATAATTGATATAGATTTAATATATCTGTAAAAAAAAGCGGTCATTACGACCGCTTTTTTTTTGTAGATTTTTAAATCCGTAAGCACAAAAAATGGAGGGCGAAAGTCTTTTGAGCCGAACACGATAAACGTAAACGGCTCGACAGAGTCTCGCCCTCCATGGGAAATACTTTTTTCTTAATAACGACGCTGTTTGCTGTTCGATAATACTCTTAAGCGTAAAGCATTCAGCTTAATGAAACCTTCAGCGTCTTTTTGATTGTAGGCATCATTGTCTTCAAAGCTCGCGACTGCTTCATCGTATAAACTGTACTCTGAACGGCGCCCGCTTACATGACAAGCTCCTTTGTATAGCTTGACACGAACATCACCAGTAACAAACTGTTGACTTTCCGTAATCGCCGCCTGTAGCATTTCGCGTTCAGGAGCATACCAGAAACCATTGTAAACCATATCAGCATAACGTGGAATAAAGCTGTCACGCAAATGCATGACTTCACGATCCATAGTAATGCTTTCCAAAGCACGATGCGCTTGATTAAGGATAGTGCCTCCGGGAGTTTCATAAACACCACGGGATTTCATGCCGACAAAACGGTTTTCAACAATATCTATGCGTCCGACCGCGTGTTTTTTACCTATAGCATTGAGTTTACGCATAAGATTAGCCGGAGAAAAAGATTCACCGTTGACCTTGACAGGAATACCTTTTTCAAAAGTAATGATAGCTTCTTCTGCTTCATCAGCGGCATTGTCCAAAGTTTCAGTCATAACAGAAAGGTCTGCCGGACATTCGCTCCATGGATCTTCGAGAATACCGCCCTCAAATGAAATATGAAGCAGATTACGATCCATACTGTAAGGTTTTTCGGCAGTAGTTGTTATTGGAATATCATTTTTTCTGGCGTATTCAACTAAGTCCATACGACCATTAAATTCCCATTCACGCCATGGTGCGATAATTTTTATATTTGGCTCGAAAGCATAAGCCGTCAGCTCAAAACGTACTTGGTCATTACCCTTGCCGGTCGCGCCGTGACAAATCGCGTCAGCACCTTCTGCTCGGGCGACTTCGATTAAACGTTTACCAATCAAAGGACGCGCGATAGATGTACCGAGAAGATAAGTACCTTCGTAAATCGCGTTTGCCTGCATCATCGGGAAAATGAAATCTTTTGCGAATTCTTCATTCAAATCCTCAACGTAACATTTAGTCGCGCCAGTTTGAATCGCTTTTGCTTCAACACCGTCAAGTTCTTCCTCCTGACCAACATCAGCGCAAAAGCCAATCACTTCCGCGTTATATTTCTCTTTGACCCACTTGACGATCACTGAAGTGTCAAGTCCGCCGGAATATGCTACTACTACTTTCATTTTATTCATTCCTTTTTTATAAGTTTTAATCTTTTTTAATTTTTTCTAATGTACTGATTTTCAATTCATTCGCCTCGTCAGCAACAAGATGATTTGTACTTGTCGGGAAGGCAAAATCCAAGCCTTCCGCATTGAAACGGCTTAAAATCTCAAGATTCAAATCATTCTTGACCTTTTGTGTTTCAAAATAATCCGTACTTTGAAACCAGACAATAACGCTGATATTCAAGGCCCAGTCATTGAAAGATGTAAAATAAATACGTGGCGGCAAGTCCTCATTGAAAATTTCTTTTTCGTCCATAATCTCATGCAGGATTTCCATCGCGCGTTCCATTTGAACTGCTGTTGTACTGTAAACAAGAGTTAAATCAAAGGCGTATTTAATGTAAGGACGTTTGGCAACATTTTCCACTACCGAATCCGCCAGTTTGCTGTTCGGTATCGAAAACATATGCCCGCTCAGGCTGCGAATTCTAGTACTTCTGAATCCAATCCTTTCCACAGTACCAGTAACAGCATCAACTGTAATACGTTCACCAACAGTAAAAGGTCTATCCAGCATAATCATTACTGAACCGAAAAAATTTGCCAATGTATCTTTTGCCGCCAGAGCTATCGCCAAACCGGCAATACCGGCACCGGCAACCAGTGCTGTTATTCTCATTCCCAGAATTGTTTGTCCGATGAAGAGCACAGCAATAAAAACTACCGTAAAACGTATTGTTTTGCGAATCAATTCGACCAGCAGATCATCAAGATTATTATCTGTACGATAGGATAAGCGTTGAAGATAGTGCCCGAAAACGCCAACTAAACGATATATTGCCCATGTAATAGCAAAGGCCATTAAAGAAAAGAATGTACGTAAAACCGTGCCGAAAAATTCATCATCCAGCTCATGAAGTAATCTTAATGAACTGAGAAAAACACCAATAATAAAAATTAAAAAAGACAAAGGTCTTCTGATACTTGTGAAAACCTGTTCTGTCCATTCTTTATTCGGGTGTCTTT
>JAHOYW010000331.1 GCA_019038735.1 Victivallales bacterium
TTTTTTTAAATTGAGGCGGGATTTAGTGCGAACTATTCCTGATTCTTCGGAGCTGCTAAAGCTTAGTTTAGAAGTATTATTTTTGCATATTGCTGCTATATACGCATGTAAGTCGGGTTGTAATTTTTCCGGAATTGTTACGGCATCATTGCAATTTATGTGAAATACTATATGTACATATAATTGTGATAATGATTGTGACATTTTTATTACAGGCTTACAGCCCGTTTTTATTTATTAAATTTTGTTCGCATATATTCATTTTTTTCTGACTCTTGTGCTTAGATATTCGGTTCTTTGTGTCAGGCGGTCGCCGCGTAGATCTATTCCGCTTATGTCGCAATATTTGCCTGCGAAACACTCACTTAAATCATTCAGATTTTTTGTTTCCAATGATCTGCTTTTGCAGGTCAGGAAGTATGATGAGATTAATCTGGATAAATCCCTTGAACGTCGTTTCTCGGCTAGAGCTTCCGGGTAACATCGGCTGCTGTCAAGGTCGAGTAAGCCTATATTATAAGAATCGTTATTATCCGGATTGATTATAATATTAGATATTTTAACATCACCGTGTATTATTCCGCTATCGTGTATTTTTACTAATACCTGACATGTTTTATCCGCGAATATTTCAAGATTTTTCTCCCCGCTTAAACTTTCAAATACTTGACCGGCAGTTTTTATGGAATCAAGAAAATTGCTTAAGAGATATGATGATTCGAGGAGTAAGCCGCGACGATAATTTAAGGCGGCATATACTTCAGGGGTGAAAACCCCGAGAGCATTTAATACTTGTGAAGTTTTTAAAACTTTGAAAGGACGGGTTTGACGAACAGAATTTTTTAGTTTTCTTTTAAAATCTTTGTTATTATAGCGTTTTAGGAAATATTTATTGCCGTCAAGCTCGATCATTCCGGCAGTGGTACTGCGGGAGTTTTTTTCAAGTTCAGCTTCTTGCAAGAGCAAATCGAGCCCCTGCAAGCTTTCAATCGCTTTCGCGGAAAGCTTGGGGGAAACAAGCCCCTGCAGGGACGAGTTTTTAAAAAAGCGAAAATCACTACTGTTGTTTGATGAGTGATTTTCCTTATTTGATTTTTCAATCATTTACAGAAACTCTCTTTAGAGATTTTCAACTATCAAATCGCCAACTTCACTGCTTGAATAGCCCATTCTGCCAGCGGCCATAGATTCAAGTTTTTGACTTGTAACAAAGGCAATACTTTTTTCGATAGCTTTGGTTGCTTCACTTTCTCCGAGGAAGTCTAACATCATAGCGGCAGCACCAACTGCGGCTAATGGATTGATTACGCCCATTCCAGTATATTTAGGAGCTGATCCGCCGATAGGTTCAAACATGCTGACGCCTTTAGGGTTAATGTTTCCGCCGGCAGCGATACCCATTCCGCCTTGAGTCATTGCGCCAAGGTCGGTGATGATGTCACCAAAGATATTACAAGTAACGATGACGTCGAACCATTCAGGGTTTTTAACCATCCACATGCAAGTCGCGTCAACGTGGCAGTAATCAGTTTTGATTTGCGGGAAATCTTCAGCAACTTCGTAAAAAACTCGTTCCCAAAGACTGAATACGAAAGTCAGAACATTAGTTTTTCCGCAAAGAGTAAGCTGACCGATTTTTCCATCCGCGATATCCTGTTCGTTAAGCCCGCGCCATGGATTTTCTTTAGAATTACGTTTTACAGCTTGCTCGAAAGCGAAACGAATACAGCGTTCAACCTGCATGTGATTGTAAACCATGCTTTGAACAGCTACTTCATTTTCAGTACCTTCCATCGTTTTGCCGCCGACGCCGGTATAAATGCCACCAGTGTTTTCACGAACAACAACATAATCAATATCTTCAGGAGTTTTTCCGGCAAGTGGAGTTTCAACGCCGGGATAAAGCTTTACCGGACGCAGATTGATGTACTGATCGAGCTCGAAACGAAGCTTTAAAAGAATACCTTTTTCAAGGATACCTGGTTTTACATCAGGATGACCAATAGCACCGAGGAATACAGAATCAAATTGCTTTAAAGTTTCACCAGCGTCATCCGGTAGAACATTTCCAGTTTCCAGATAGCGGTCGCCGCCCCAGTCAAAACTTGTTCTTTCAGTAGCAAAACCAAATTTTTTAGCTGCCGCGTCGAGTACTTTCAATCCCTCTACTACTACTTCCGGTCCAGTCCCATCACCAGGCAAAACCGCGATCTTATATGTCTTAGGCATCTTACATTTCCTTTTTTGTTTGTGTATATTATAATTAAATTAAAATCAAAAGCTGAACCTAAAAACTAGCACAAAAAGCATATTTTTCAAGAAATTTTCATCAGAAAATCAGCAATAAACAACTTGTAAAGCTCAAGTATTTATTGTGATGAAGTTATTTTTATATGCGAAAAACAATATTGCTATCAAAATCAGCAAGGCTAAGATTGTAGCTCCAAACAATACCGGGAGCCAGTTACGGTTGACGAATAAATATGTTTTCTTTATTGTGCTGGCATTTTCAGCTTTAGTGGCATAACCGCCCATATATGAAAAAATATCAGTCCGCAGTTCCGAAACACTCTGATAGCGGGCATCGGGGAGGATGTCCATTGCTTTTAAGCAAATTCTTTCCAGTCGCGGTGGTATTGAACGCTGTGGATTTTTTAATTGACTTGGACTTTCGATATTTCCCATGACCGTGTCGTGAAGCATTTTTTCTATATTTTTACGGTTAGCTAAAGGATTTTCAAAAGTTAAAATAGCATAGAGGATACAGCCTAAAGCGTAAATATCGGTACGCTCATCTTTTTCTTTATTTTTCCCAGCTGCCTGTTCAGGAGCCATATAGCCGGGAGTTCCTTTGGCAACGCCGTCAAGCGTCATAAGCGGCTTGGCTTCCTGTGCGATTTTTTTAAACTTATCTGGAGTATTCGAAACTTCCTCAAAATCGTCATCCTTGCCGATAAATTTTGCCAGTCCCCAGTCCAAAACCAACACCTCGCCAAATTCGCCAAGATGAATATTTTCCGGTTTTAAGTCAAGATGAATGATTTGTTTTGAATGCGCGAAAGCTATCGCGTTGGCGACTTTTACGAACGTCCGCAAAAGGCGCGGCAAAGTTTGTTGTGCCAGGATTTTAGCATCACCGCTGTTTAATTTTTTCAAAGTTTCAGCCATTGAATGACCACGCAGATATTTCATTGTGAAATATGGCGAGCCGTTGTTATCAGTACCTATGTCATGAATAGGTACAATATTCGGATGTTCAAGTCGGGCAGTGATTCTGGCTTCGCGAATAAAACGGTTGATATCTGCGTGCGGACGATCATCAAAATCTGGAATTATTGCCATCGCAACCTTACGGGTCGTATCTTTATCGCCAACCTGCAAAACCGCTTTCATGCCGCCAAAACCGATACTGCGGATAAATTTATATTTACCATCTGGTTTTTTGGTCAGATTTTCAATCTGCGCATCAAGTTCACTTTCAATAGTCTTGTCGTTGACATCTATTATTCTAGTGGCTATGCTGTCTTCGTCGCTGTCGTTTTGAAGATCACTGACTGTTTCAAGAGCTTCTTCGTCAAGCGAATCTTCCTCAAATTTTTCTATTTCTTTCTTCATAATAGTTTTCTCTAAAATAAAAATGACCGTCATTTCATTTTGAAACGCCGGTCATTTTTTATATTTAATTGAATAAGTTATTTTTTCTTATTCTGGCGTTTTATTTGTTTTATTTTTTTTTGCAATGTCGGCTCTGCCTCGCCACGAACGACTTTCGCGGTAATTGTACACTTATCCACATTTTTCACCGATGGAACATTATACATGATTTCCAGCATTATTTCTTCCAGCAATGAGCGCAAACCGCGAGCTCCAGTGCCTTTAGCCACTGCTTCGTGAGCAAGAGCTTTTAGCGAATCATTAGTAAAGCATAATTCAACGCCCTCCATCGCCATCAATTTCTGATACTGCTTGATTAGTGCGTTTTTAGGTTCAGATAATATTCTAACCAGATCACTTTCTTTTAGTGGGTAAAGATGAGACAGCACTGGTAAGCGTCCGGCAAATTCAGGGATTAAACCGAATTTAATAAGATCTTCAGGTTCATATTCGACCATTTTTACAGCTCTATCAAGTTCAGTTTTAGTTTGTCTTGGAGTTCTTTTCTTTTTTTCGGTATTATTGGAAAAACCAAGAACCTGTTTCCCGACCCGGCGCTTGACGACATTGTCAAGTCCAATGAAAGCTCCGGCACAAATAAATAAAATATTACTAGTATCTACCTTTAAATATTCTTGTTGCGGATGTTTACGTCCACCCTTTGGCGGAATATTTGCGCTTGTACCTTCAAGTATTTTTAACAAAGCCTGCTGTACGCCTTCGCCGGAAACATCGCGGGTAATTGATACGTTTTCGGTTCTGCGGGCAACTTTGTCGATCTCATCAATATAAATGATACCGATTTGAGCTTTTTCAATATTATAATCGGCAGCTTGAACCAGGCGCAGAATGATGTTTTCAACATCTTCACCAACATAACCTGCTTCAGTAATAGTCGTTGCGTCACAGATGCAGAAAGGTACATGGAGCAAGCGAGCTAATGTTTGAGCGAGTAATGTTTTACCTGTTCCAGTCGGACCAATCATCAAGACATTGCTTTTTTCTATTTCAACATCGTCAAAATCTTCATGCAATCCATGTTCAGCAGCTTTTTTAAACTGTGTCTGCAGACGCTTATAATGATTATGGACAGCGACGGAGAGTACTCTTTTAGCGCGTTCCTGACCAATAACATATTTATCCAGATCAGTTTTTATCTGTTTAGGTTTCGGCACAATCAAAGAGTCTACAGTTGTTTTGAGGTCTGTAGTTTTTGGTTTGGCTTTGGCTTTGCCCTTGCTTTCTTTTTGGTATAAATCTGCACAAAGCTTGACACAGCCTTGACAAATAGCCGTTCCTTTCGGACTGCTGATTAATTGTCCAACTGCTGGGTCGCCGGCTTTGCGTCCGCAAAACGAACATACAGGCTCTACAGGATCATGTCCTTTTGTCATATCTTAAAATTCCTGATTACTTTTTACCGAGCGAGCTGCTTTTTACAACACCGTCCACCAAGCCGTATTTCTGAGCTTCAGCAGCGGACATGAAAAAGTCCCGTTCAGTATCTTCGCTAATTTTCTTAATAGTTTGTCCGGTATGACTGGCTATTATCTTATTCAAGTTTGTCCTGAGACGCAGGATTTCCTGAGCTTGAATATTAATATCCGCTGCCGTTCCCTGAGTTCCTCCCCAAGGCTGATGTATCATAATGCGGGCGTTCGGCAAGGCAAAACGTTTTTTCGGCGCGCCTGCCGCGAGGAGAACTGCTCCCATGCTGGCAGCTTGACCGATACAATATGTTTTGACATCACAGGAAAGCACCTGCATTGTATCATAAATAGCCAATCCGGCAGTGATTGAACCGCCGGGGCTGTTTATATACAAATCAATATCTTTTTTTGGGTCATCGGACTGTAAAAACAATAACTGCGCGATTATTAAATTGGCAACGTTATCATCAACAGGAGTTCCGAGTAATATAATCCGGTCTTTTAACAAACGTGAGTAAATATCATAACCACGTTCCCCGTGACCTGTCTGTTCAACAACCATAGGTACTAATACTGAATTGTTCATAATCTTTTCCCTCTAATTTATATAGAGATTATTTTGCTTTTGGAGCAGCTTTTTTCTTAGCGGCTTTTTCTTTGATTTTTGCTTCTTTACCTAAAAAGTTAGCAACTTTTACAGAAAGCATATCCATGTGCATTTCTTCCATACCGCCGGCTTTTTCGAGCATTGAGCGGAATTCTTTTTCCTGATATCCGTAATGTGCGCTCATGCCTTTAATCTGACCGTCAATTTCGTGTTGTTCAACAGAAATTTTTTCCAATTCAGCGATTTTACGCATGATGAAAGTTTTACGAGATTTAGCTTCAGCGGCTTTTTCAGCGGCTTTTTTATGAGCGTCCATATCTTTTTTGAATACTTCGGCTTCTTCTTCGCTTTTCACGCCTTGAGCCATGCGATGCAATTCGTTCTGGATTTCACCATTCAAAACGTTTGGCGGTAAATCAAATTTCTTGATTTTTTTGTCCAGAAGAGTATATACTTTCTCACTGATCTCAGCTTCGCGAGCTTTTTCAGCTTCATTTTTTGCGACAGTCTCGAACATCTCACGCATTTTTTCAACAGACTCAAATTTCATTTTTTCAACGACTTCTTCATCATTCAAAGATTTGCGGCGTTGAACACCAAGCACTTTAATGTCGTATTTAACTTTCTTGCCGGCAAGTTCCGCGTCACGCCAATCTGCCGGGTATGTTGCTTCAAGTTTGTATTCTTTATCTTTTTCAGCACCAGTCAGAGCTTTTACCGCTCCGGGGATCAACTCCGGTTCGTTGAGCCATAACCAGTTGCTTTCTGCTGAAACCTGACGTTTCAGAGATGCTGACGCGTCTTCCGCTAATTCAAAATCAGATGTGTAAGAGACTTTGAGCATATCCTCGGCTTTAGCAGGAGTTTCAATGTCTTCGTAAGTCGCGTACATATTGCGATAATGATCAATTTGTTTATCAATATCTTTTTTAGCAACTTTGATAGGAGCAGCTTCAACTTCGATACCTTTGTATTCCGGTAATTCTATTTCCGGAGCAAGATCAAAAGCAATGGAGAAGCTGTACTTATCGTCAAGTTTCAGAGGAGCGACATCCTGAGGATTACCGTAAGAAACAATATCCAAAGATTTGTCAGCAGTAACTTTTTCAAAAGCCGCGCCGTATATTTTGCGTTGCAATTCTCCGACAATGTCTTTTTCGTAACGCTTGATAAGCATTTTTGCCGGAGCTTTTCCTTTACGGAATCCCGGAATGACAACCATGTTGGAAAATTCTTTAATTATATTTTTAAGCTCGTTTTCTACAGTTTTTTTGTCCGCGACAAAAAGAAAATCTTTTACACAGGCTTTTCCTTCCTTGCAAGTCATTATGAGATTGTCGCTGAGTTTATTCTTACTCATGATTAAAAATCCTTAATTTTGTTATTTTCATTTAACTGCACACCTTAAGCTGTTTTTGTTCATAAAAAGAATGCGCAATTCGTTTCGTTTTTTCAGTTTTTTGATGCTGAAAACGTTTAATATAACATTTTTTTCTTTTTTTGCAACCTAGTCTATGTAAAGATTTTGGGCATTTTTCTGCATATTTATATTAAAATTTCAAGAAAAGCTTAATAAATACTAGCTTATTACTTTAAATCAGACTTTGAAAATTTATTTTTCCCTTGTATATTATCACATTGAGAAGTACTTTATGAGTAATGCTCATATTAATATTTTGCTTTTATACATATAAATAAGGATAACAATATGGTGGCAAACCCTAAACTTATTATTTTGTCAGAAAAGCTTCGTGGAAAAAGCTTTGAACTGGATAAAGACCTTGTTACTGTCGGGCGTACCGATAAAGCCGATATCTGTATAAAAGATGCGACGATAAGTACTGGACATTGTGATTTTACGCGTGATGGCGATATTTTTATATTAAATGACCGCGGCAGTACTAATGGAACCAGAATTAACAATGTACCTGTTCCGGAAGGCGGACAGGAATTAAAAAATTCTGATATTCTTCAATTTGGCGCGGTGGAAATATTTTTTGACAGTAATGATGGTAGCTCAACTTCCATAACCAGAACTCATACGGGCATAGAGCTGGATAGCACTGAAGTCGGTCTGTCAACGGTTAAAGGCCTTGGTAATTTCTCTCCTTATGAAAAAGGCGGCAAGGGCGGTATGAGTCAAAAAGTCATGCTAAGTCTGGTGCTTCTGCTGATTCTTGCAATTGTTTTCCTGATAGGCTATGCTGTTTACGCTATATATTCAGGAACATCTGAAAAAGATGAGAAAGCAAATGCTGCAAAGAGGCAAGTGCTTAAAGCTCGGGAAGTTTCTGCCGAAGGAAATCCGGTCGCTAAAAAACAGGATGCTGACGAAAAAAAATAACTTGCAAAACAATTTAAGAATATAAACTTTTAAGGTACCTCTAATTTTTAACGGGTGCCTTATTCTATCTATATATAAAATAGGGTCGTGCGAAATACAAGATTTCGCACGAG
>JAHOYW010000216.1 GCA_019038735.1 Victivallales bacterium
GTATAAGGCACCCATAAAGGAGGAAGTTTCTCGTTTTTGAAAAGTTCATCCAGAAGTTTTTTGCCGTTTTTAGCATTAACATAAGCCCCGACCGCGTCAGGATGGAGGTGAATTATATATTTATCCAGAAGAGCGTGGAGTTGCGCTTCTACCGAAGGGCGAGCAGTGTGATCACAACTTAATTCCTTGTCGTCACAGGATGAAAAGAGACGGTTTACCACCTCGGTTTCTCTGGTACTTGTATCCAAGCTGGTTAAAGATTTATCTGTAAGAAGCGATAAAGCTGAAGCTAAATTAATCCGGCGCCAGCCTTTATCCTTGCTCATATCCTTTAAAGCTGTTCCACTGGCTTTGATGAACATATATTTGTTATCACTGGTTTTCACCGAGGTGTTACCGCCTCCACCCTGAACCAGAGCAATATCTCCACCTACTATTTTTGAAATTTTTATTAATGTTGTTAAATCAGAATCGCTTGATTGAGCGACAGTTTGTTTTTTTGGAATAGTAGCCATAGTTGATCCTTTTGATATTAACAAATAATTGCTAATATTTGTTCTGGTTTAATGTTTCTAGACAAGTTTTTGAGTAATTTTTCCTGTCCAACTTTTATTGTTTTACCTATTTCTTCAAAGAAATTATTTTTTTCTTCAATTGTTTGGAAATTATCTTCAGCCCATTGCCCGGTATATCCTAAACCACACTGTTTCTGCAAAACTGAATGAGCATAGACAATATAAGAACCCTTCAAAAATTCATCCTGCAAGGGGGAGAGCTCTGTCGATTTATAATCATCAACAAATTTTTGACCCGGAGAATTCATTTCCGTACCGGCAATCAGAGGCAGGTTTAGTTTCTTAGTCAAATCAACTATTTTGTATAATTCTTTGCATTTTAAATCATTGTCTCCCAAACCTGGTGTGTAGTTGCGGTCAGGGACAATATTTACAGCCGCGACACCGCTACTCATGGCAATTTTCAGGAGTTCCTCAAGGTCTTGTTCTCCGTCAGAGCTTCCATCCAGCCATGCCAGAGTGGGAATACCGCCGGCAGCCAGCACAAAACTGTTCATATCCGCCATATTAGGGAAAGACCCGGCATCGGGCATAACATATCCGACACCGCCTTGTTTCATGGTTTTTTGGCGAATAAGATTTAAAATATTTTTACTTTCCGGCAAGTCTGCCGCTGATATTTCCTCGCCAAGTTTTTCCGACCAGTAAGAGATCAGTTTATCATCTTCGCCAAACACAGCTCTGGCTTTACGGCTATATGCCAGACAAATATGCCGTTCCGTAGCATTGCCGGAAGGAGTAAGTGGAATAACATCTTTTTCATAATCCAGTTCCACCGGGCTTAAATATTTATTAACCCGCAACATTAATTCCAGATTTCTTTTCTGGGCAACATCACGTAGCTTTTCTTTAAAAGTATCGGTTTTATCTCCAAATACAGCATCCGGGAAACCAATTCCCATGTGATAGGCGATACCCGGTTCTCCCGGAGAATTGATTGCCTTTTTCTCAAATTCCGGCACAAAAACACGGGACTCCATACCCGCACTGACTTTCAGACCCAGTATTTTACCTGCTTCCAGAAATTCTTCCAATCCATCAAATACATCAAAATCAACTATGCCGGCTAAGCCCAAACCTGCTTTGCGTGCCAGCCAGGCAATTTTACTTGGAGAGTAGTTTTTATAGTTATAAGAGTAGAAAGTATGGAAGTGAAGGTTCGTCTCTTTCCCGGGTTCAAGAAAGCAAATCTCACCTGCCTCAACTAATTTTTTAAGTTTTAATAAAGCTCCCTTCCTGTCTGCGGAATTAAAACTGTCAAGTTGCTGTTCAAGTTTTTCTATGTTATCAATCATTTTCAATCCCGTTTGTTTAGAATATTTTTTTCATATTTTTCTACTTCATTTAGCCAAGCCAAGCCGACCGGAACATTTTGCTGAGCACAATAATAATCCCATACGGCAGCAACAGGAAGAAATTTTTGTTCCTCAAGTATCGCCAGACGTGAGGTGTAATTACCTTCATTTTCCAGAGTCTTGAGCTGTTCCGATGGTTCCAGTAAAGCCGCGCACAAAGCTTTAAGCATATTTCTACTACCAATGACCCAGGCGGCAATGCGGTTGATTGAGGCGTCAAAAAAGTCCAAGCCGATATGAACCCTGTCTTGGAATTTATTGCGGATAATTTCCTGAGCAATAGCGAGTAATTCCTCGTTGTAAGTTACGACATGATCGCTGTCCCATCTGACCGGACGGCTGACATGCAAAAGGATTTCATCGACAAACTGCAAAACCGACGAAATTTTATCTGAAACCACTTCAGTCGGATGAAAATGCCCGGTATCAAGACAAAGCAAAAGATTATTTTTCAGTGCGTAGCCCATGTAAAATTCATGTGAACCAACCACGCAACTTTCAGAACCAAGACCAAACAATTTGCTTTCAACAGCATCAAGATGATATTGTGGACTAACTTTTTCAGCACACATTTCATCAAGCGAAGCTTTAAGGCGGGCACGCGCGCCGTTGCGGTCGACCGGGATGTCTTTAAAACCGTCCGGTATCCAAATATTCATCACCGAAGGCGTTCCTAATTCTTTACCCATATATTCGCTAATTTTACGACAGGCTTTGCCGTGTGCTATCCAGAAATTACGAATATCATCATTATTACTACTGAGAGTAAAACCACTGTCAGCTTTGGAATGAGCGAAAAATGTTGGATTAAAATCCATACCCATACCTTTAGCCTTAGCCCACTCAACCCAGTTTTTAAAATGTTCAGGCTTAATTTGATCGCGGTCTATAAATTCCCCGTCCGTTTCCATATAGCAGGCATGCAGATTCAAGCGATGCGTGCCGGGAATCAAAGACAAGGCTTCATCAAGATCGGCACGTAGTTCTTCGGGAGTGCGGGCACGTCCGGGATAATTACCGGTAGCCATGATTCCGCCCCCGCTGCTTCCAGCCTCGGCAACTTCAAAACCGCCGACATCATCACCCTGCCAGCAATGAATTGAAATTGGAATTTGCTTTAATTGTTCTAATGCCACATCCGTATCTATACCGAGCTCGGCATAGCGTTCTTTGGCTAACTGGTAAGCGCCTTGAATTGATTTGTTCATTTCTGTCCCCTGATTTGTTGAAAAGTATGCCAGGCATTATCCCAGCTCGCTTGATTGTTTGGAGTATAAGTCTTTATTTCAAAAGAAGCGGCTACTATTTTTCTTGCTTCAGACAAATCTTTGATATGTCCCAGCGCGATAGCCTGAACGATAAGATTTCCCACCGCGGTGCCTTCACACGGTCCGGCAAATACCGGCAGTCCAGTTGCGTCGGCAGTGAATTGACAAAGCAATTCGTCCTGACAACCACCTCCGATAATATGGATTTTGTTAATTTTCTGATTTTGAATTTCTCTTAACTGTTCTAAAGTTTCTTTGTAGAGAAAGCCAAGTCCTTCTAGAGCGCATCGTACATAAGCTCCATCACTTTGCGGAGTTTTTTGTCCGGTTGCAAGGCAGTATTGGTCAATGGCTGTCATCATGCATTCCGGATTAAGGAAACTTGTATCATTCGGATCAATAAAGGTGTCAAATGCTTTAGCTTCCCGCGCTATATTTCCTAAGTCGCTATAGGAATAATCCTTTTCAAAACTATTTTTTAGTCCGCGGATGATCCATAATCCCATAATGTTTTTGAGCAACCTGAAAGTCCCGGCAACGCCGCCTTCGTTAGTAAAGTTATACTCCAAAGCCAAGTCAGTGCAAACCGCTTTTTCTATTTCAATTCCCATGAGCGACCAAGTACCGGAGCTTATATAAGCCCAGTCTTTGCCTGTCGCCGGAACTGCGGCAACTGCCGAGCCAGTGTCGTGAGTCGCGGGCAGAATTACCGGAATATCTGTTAAGCCTGTTTCGTCTTGAACAGAATCAAGCAACGATCCCAAAACTGTTCCCGGCAGAAGCGGTTTTGCGAAAAGACTTTTATCTATCTTTAAAATATCCAGCAAATCATCATCCCAGTCATTAGTTTTACTGTTCAGCATCTGGCTTGTTGTGGCTTCGGAATACTCGTTGGATTTTATGCCGCTTAAGCAGTAATTCAAATAATCAGGAATCATTAAAAAACGTTTTGCCTTATCCAAATCGCCGTTTTCCCGTGCCGCCCATAATTGGTAAAGCGTGTTGTATTGCGCAAACTGAATACCGGTTTTGGCATAAATTTCGTTTTTCGGCACTAAGTCAAAGAATTTTTCCATCAAACCATCAGTGCGTGAATCACGATACGCAATAACCGGACAGGCAATATTATCCTTTTCATCAAGTAAAACGTAATCACATCCCCAAGTATCAATACCGATAGATAAAGGAGGGGTGGAAATTTGCTGCGCGGTCGTTTTTAAGCCTTTGAGGATTTCCGCAAAGAGCCCTTCCACATCCCAGCGGTAATGCCCCTTGTCAAACAACATCTTATTGTCAAAACGGAAAGTCTCATGCAAAACAAGAACAGAACCATCAAAGCTTCCATTAATAATTCTGCCACTTCCGGCGCCTATGTCTATTGCTAAATAATTATACATATTAAAAACCAATTGTTGTTATTGTTTAATATACACGCATTTATTGCTGATGTTATGTAATATTACAATATTTGTAAAAACTTTCCTTGATTTTGTCGACAAAAAATAGCATATTAACGACAAATATTTAAGGAAAGCAAGCTTATGGCACATATTTTAAATATCAATAGCCTTGTTCTAGTAAAAGACTTTTTGATAACGATTGCGCGTCGGGACCCACAAGCTAAATTCCCGCGACACAGCCATGAGTTTTCAGAACTGGTGATAATCACCAAAGGGCACGGCACGCATATTGTTGACAATTTTGAGTTTTCGGTTGCAGTAGGAGATGTCTTGGTTATCAACGGTAAACATGAACATGAGTTTATCAAGATGGAGAATCTTTCTCTGGTCAATATAATATTTGACCCCACAAATCCAGCATTAACTAATTTAGATACAAGTGATTTACCAGGCTTTCGTTCATTATGTTTTTTGAAGCCTGAGAAACACAAAAGCTGTGAGTTTGGAAGCAGACTGCAATTATCTGGTGAAGACTTAAAAAAGGCTGAACGTCTGGTAGATAAGATTGAACAGGAATTACTTTCGACAAAGCCCGGATTCAAAACAATTGCCACAGCTTTATTGATAGAGTTACTTATTCGCCTAGCTCGCTGTTACAGCAAGAGTAACGATCCTAAAGCACTTTCGAGAATAACTGAGGCGATAAATTATTTAAAGCATCATTACATGGAACAGATAAATTTTGTGAAGCTCGCACAGTCGGCGGGAATGTCGCCCAGAAGCTTCCAGCGCGCTTTTCTTCGAGCAACCGGAACTTCAGCACAAAACTATCTAATTACGACACGATTGAAGCGCGCCGCTGAATTTCTTAAATACCATAATTGCTCTGTTTCTGAAAGTGCTTATAGGGCAGGTTTCAAAGACAGTAATTATTTTACCCGTATTTTTACAAAATATATGAAGGTATCCCCCAAACATTTCCGGAGGGTGTAATATTTTGTTGTGAGCAATCATCTGAAATGAATCCTCTTTTTTCTTCTTTTCTTGCTTTTTATTCTTCTAAAAATTCACCCAGCCACCAAACCTGATTAGTTGTACTATGGATGTTGAATCGAAACATGAGGTATTTCATGAGAATAATAAAAAAATGCAAAAATCCTGACTGTCATTATTATTTTGCTCCGAAACTTCGAACAAATACAATCCGCATCAGGAGTGTTGCAGCCATCTCGAATGCAAAAGATATTGTGACAAATTACGCCAGCGTAATTATTATCGCAGTAAAATCCGTGATTCTGTTTGGCATGCGAGTTTAATGGGTCGCAATAAAAAACCACTATTATCTGTTGCAGCTTGCTCATCTGTTACATTAACTAATAATTAGGAGTGAACTTAGAAAAAATATTTTTGCTTTTTTATCGCTATTTTTTTGTCAAAGTTATTGACAAACAAAACAATATCATATATACTTGTTATAACTTTAACACAAGTGTATCTTATGATTAAAAATTTACATGATGAATTACCGTTACGCATTCGAGTCCGTGAAAAAATCATGGAACTTGTGCATTCTCTTGATGTCGGGGCGAAAATTCCCAGTGAACGCGAACTGTGCACCCATTATGATGTCAGTAAAATTACCCTCAGGCGGGCACTTAGAGATTTAATAGATCAGGGAATCCTTTATTCCCGGCAGGGCAAGGGGACATTTTTGAAGAAACGCTTGACCAAAAGCAAGAAAGCTCAGAGTAAAATACTCGGGCTTATAATCCCTGAAATAAAAAATCCTTTTACTGCAAGGATTGCTGAGGGCGTGGAAATTGAAACGTCAAGATGCGGTTATAATCTGTTTCTTTCCTTTTATCGACCTAACCATCCTGAAGTTCAACTGACGCAGTTGCGTCAGTTGCTTAGCAGGCAATTGGACGGGCTGCTAATATTTGCAGACACGGCACTTGCCCGTAGATCAGAATATGTAAACCTATTGCGACATGCCGAAGATCAGGGGATTTCGGTGGTTTTCATCGACCATTATTTCCCTGAGTTAAAAAATGCCCGCTGTGTAATGTCGGATAACGTTTCCGGGATGTATCAGGCCGTCGAACACCTTATTCTTCAGGGGCACCGTCGTCCATCCTTATTGGCTCTGGGAAAAGAACATAATGTATTGGATCAACTTCGCCATAAGGGTTTTCGGAATGCGATGCTGGATTACAAACTCCCCCCTGAACCGGTAATGAAGGCTGAATTGGGCGTTACCGGACACGAGGAATCAGCTTATAAAATCGTCAATGAATGGATTAAAAAATCGAACAAAGTCCTTCCTTTTGATGCCATTGTATGTATGCAGGACAATATAGCATACGGTGCTTACCGGGCCTTGCGGGATGCTGGGCTGAAAGTACCTGAAGACATAGCCCTTACCGGTTATGACAACCTTGACAGGGATTTATATAAAGCGGCAGGATTGGAATTAAGCTCTGTTGAGCAGCATCCAGAAAAAATGGGAGAAGAAGCCGCAAAATTACTGATTAACGATCTGAACGATTCTCCAGGTAAAACAAAAGCAAAACATATTTTGATTAAAACCGAGCTTGTGATTCGTTCTTCATGCGGAAGAGCATTCAAAAGTCCTATTCAAACAAAACAAAAAAAGGAGATTAAAAATGAAAAAGCTAACTCGTAAAAAAAATCGTAACTCATTGAATTTTACACTGATAGAACTCCTCGTCGTGATTGCTATCATAGCAATCCTCGCAGCAATGTTGTTGCCAGCATTGAATAAAGCCAGAGAAGCGGCAAAAGCAATCAGTTGTGTCAGTAACCTGAAACAACTTGGTGTTGCTCAAGAAGTATACCTTGACGACTATGATGGAATTTTCTGTATTGCGGATGGTGCAAGTGCAAACGCATATCTTGGCACATGGGCATATTTTCTTCTTCCATACTTAAATCGTAAACTGCCGCCAAGTATCATCGATGGTACATACTATAAAGATTTTTTCCAGACAGGCGTTGTTCTCTGTCCATCAAAAAAAGAATTTATAGACATGGGACTAAGTTATGGCATGAACGAAAATTTGGTTAGCAACAAAAAGGCAAAAGTTAAAGAGCCAACTATCTGCGCATTGATGGCAGACAAGATTGATGATGCTCACGGAAACTTTGGAGCTGAAACTGACAATAACACCAGGATTTTTTGGGATGATAGCATGGGCTACCGCCATAATAACCTGAAAACAAATATATTATTTGTTGACGGTCATGTTGCGGGGCATTGGGAGATGGAGGCAAGAAGCCGCTTGAACGGTTTTCCCAATCCATAAATAATAAAAAATAAAACAAACAAATAAATAAAATAAATAAAATAAAAAAGGGTATTCATTATGATTAAAAAGTTTGTTCAATCGC
>JAHOYW010000171.1 GCA_019038735.1 Victivallales bacterium
AGATATGGTTGTGGGGAGGTCCGTCTCAACTTGAGACCTTTGACCCGAAACCGGATGCAGGTATTGAATATAACAATGGCAAAAAAGCAATAAAAACGAATGTTGAGGGAATTGAAATAAGTGAATACTTGCCGGAACTTGCTAAAATAGCTGATAAATATTCAATTATTAGGAGTATGACGCATGGCATCAATGGTCATGAGACTGCCACTTACATAATGCAGACCGGACGTAAGGCAGGCGGACGTTTAGTCTATCCGGCGGTCGGAGCGGTTGTCGGCATGATGAAAGGTTACGATTACGGCTATAAAGGACAGATTCCTCCCTATGTAGTATTAACGCGGGCTAAAGGACGTTTTTCAGAAATCGGTTTTCTACCGCATCGCTACATGCCGTTTGTTACTGGTGGCAATCCTGCCAAGACACCATTTACAGTGGATGGAATCGTGGTGCGCGGCTTGACTAGAAAACGTCAGGAACAGCGTCGCGAACAGTTGGCGAAGCTTGATACGATGGGCAAGGTGCTACCTGATAACAAGCTTCTGAATAAATTTGATGCCGACGGCAATAAAGCTTATGATTTGATATTGGGCGATGCAGGGAAGGTTTTTGATCTATCTCAGGAACCCAAAGAAGTGCGTGAACGCTACGGCATGAATAGTTTAGGACAGTCATGTCTGCAAGCTCGGAGGTTAATTGAAGCAGGAGTGGTTTATGTGACAATCAACGCTCAAGGCTGGGATACTCATAAAAGACATTTTCAAGAGATGAACAGGAAGCTGCCGGAGTTGGATAAAGCTTTGTCGGCATTACTGAATGATCTGGATAAACGCGGTCTGCTGGATTCAACGATAGTCTGGTGTGTCGGTGAGTTCGGGCGTACTCCAAAAGTTCAGACGAAAGCACCTTGGAACGGTGGGCGTAGTCATTACGGCAAGAGCTTTTCATTGCTGCTTGCCGGCGGCGGATTTAAAGGCGGACAGATAGTTGGAGAGTCTGATGAAAATGCCGCAAATGTTGTCAAACGACCAGTTACGCCGCGTGATTTTTTCGCCAGTATGTATGAGTTAATGGGGATTGATCCTAATGCCGAGATGCCGAACAGTCCTAGCCTAGGAGCAAAGATAATGCCTGGCGCGAAAAATAAACTTACTGAACTTTACAAAGTGCCGGGGGCTAAAAAATGAGCAAAATTCTAATAATCTTTTTTATATTGCTTAGTGTTTGCGACAATGTGATTGCCGTTGATAAGCCTGTTGTTACTGCAAAAAACAAAAAAGCCAAAAAGAAGTGGGACTGGCGCAGAAGTTTACCTGAGATCGCTTATGTATATCCCGCCGGAGGACAGCAGGGAACTACGATTGAAGTGATAGTTGGCGGACAGAGATTGCGAGATGTGAAAAATATGAGTATTTCCGGCGGCGGGGTGGAAATCATATCGATAACTTATATAAAAAATATAAAGCGGCGTTTTTATCGTCATTTAAGATATGATTTTGCCTGTATGATAAGCAAAAAATATAATCTAAAAACTCCAAGAAAACCAAAACTAAGAGCGAAAATCAAAGCGAAAAGCAAAGCAGAAGTAGAGATGAAAGCGGAAATAGGTATGGAAGCTAAAATGAGCATGGAAGACGGTATGGCAATGCAGGCGAAAAAGAAAAAAGCGGAAGAAAAGGAAAAGATGCCGGATCATATATTGCTCAAGGATTTTGATAAGATGACAGGTCGTTATTTGGAGATAGCGGCACGGAATTTCTTTACTTTCCCGAATCGCCTGCAAAGTGCTCCGGCTCTCAGGGAAGAAGTCATTGTTAAATTGAAAATCGATAAGAATGCAACTCCGGGAATGCGGGAATTGCGTTTCTGGCATGACAGGCGCGGAATGTCTAATGCTTTACGTTTTTATGTTAGTGAATTAGCAGAACTGACTGAAGAACGCTTGTTTGGACCAACAAAAAACATGAAGACTAAACTTGTGCTTCCGGCGATTATAAACGGACAAATAATGCCGGGAGAAATAGATTCATTTGTGTTCAAAGCAAAAAAAGGTCAGAAAATGGTTTTCGCGATGATGGCAAGACAGATCATTCCTTATCTAGGCGATGCGGTTCCAGGTTGGTTTCAGCCGCTTATTTCTATTCATAACATGAAAGGTGTTGAAATGAAATTTGAGGATGATTTTTATTGTTCACCTGATCCGATAATGCTGTTTGATGTTCCTGCTGACGGCGAATATGAATTGAGAGTCAGAGATTCGATCTATCGCGGCCGTAAGGATTTTGTTTACCGCATCAAGGCGGGAGAATTTCCCTTTGTGACCAATATTTTTCCATTGGGCGCGAAGGTTGGCAAGATTACAAAAATTCACTTGAGCGGCTATAATCTGACTGATAAAGAAGTCAGCGTAACTATTCCTTCGGAGCAAAGTGATTCTTACAGAATAAAAACGATTGGTGACCCGTCTTTTAATCCAGTTTATCTTGCGGTAAATTCATTAAGAGAGAGATTTGATAATGAGGACAATAATACGAAAGAGAAAGCTCAGAATGTCAAGCTTGATTCAATCATCAATGGACGGATAAACAGCCCCGGTGATGTGGATATGTTTAAAATATCCGGTAAAACAGGAGATAAAGTGGTTTTCGAGCTTGAGGCTCGAAGCTTGGGTTCTCCGCTTGACGCAGTTATTTCGCTTTGTGATGCTAAAGGCAAACAGATGTTTTTTGTAGATGATATGAAGCGGGTAAATATTGGATTTAATACGCATCAGGCTGATCCGTATTATATGCTTACTTTACCCGCGAATGGTGAATATTATTTATCTTTACGTGATATTCAGAATCATGGAGGCAAGGATTTTACTTACAGATTGCGGATAAGCCGTCCGCGACCTGACTTCAAGATTTACAGCGGAGTGTCAAGTCTCAATATTCGACGCTGGCAGACAATAACAGAGCCAATCAGGATTGTCCGCAAGGATGGCTTTGACGGCTCCGTCATTATCAAAGAAAAGAGTAAAAAACCGCTATTTAAGATTATTAAGGGAACTATCAAGAAGGATGAAGGCGATATGACTTTCCGACTCCTTAACCGTCGAAAGGGGGAATCAAAACCGCCGTTTCCCGTACAGTTTATCGGACAGGCAAAAATTAATGGCAAAACCGTAAGCCGCAAAGTAATACCGTGTAAAAACATGATGCAGGCTTTTATATATTATCATTGGGTGCCGTTTACAGAGCTGATGGCATTTATAAATCGAAAATAAAGGATTTTTATGACGATTAAACATTATAATTCAACATTTCAGGCTGTGAATGCGACCGATGAATTATTTTTCGCATTGACATCCAAGCCTGATTCAGACTTTGAGGCGGAAGCTCTGGCTTTGCTGGAACAATACGCGGCGGACTGTTCAAAATTGAAATGTTCTAGTAAGACGGAAGTATTTTTGCGGTTTCATTTGAGTGATATATCCAGGCAGGCAACGATTTTACGAGAAATACTAGGGAAACATGACTCATTTGTTTCCTTTGTCGGACAAGCTCCTTTGAATGGCGGCAGAATTGCTTTGGAAGCCTGGCATTTACGCCCGCCTGACTTTGAAAAAACTGTAATAGATTATAATGGTACTCATGAAGTTGATATAAAATTCAAAAACTATGAGTTTCTCTACCATTGCTGCAGAAAATTGAAAACAGGCAAGAGCGCGAATCAAAGCGTGGAGGAATTCAACTCTTTGGAACACGCCTTGAGAAAACGCGGTGGAAACGTGGCGGATAATTGTCTGCGAACCTGGATTTACTGTCGTGATGTTGATAATAATTATGCCGGACTGGTTAAAGCCCGGCGCGAACTTTTCCAGCAATATGGACTGAATGAAAATACTAATTACATCAGCAGTACCGGAATTGAAGGGCAGTGCGAAGATCCGCATCGTTTAATCGGTATGGATTCATACTGTATTTTTGGTCTGGAAGCAGGGCAGGTGGAGTATATGCACGCTCTGGATCATCTTTCACCGACCAGTGCCTATGGAGTAACTTTTGAACGTGGAACAAAAATTATTTTCGGTGACCGCTCACATTATTATATTTCCGGCACTGCCAGTATTGACAAGAATGGCGAAATAGTCCATCCTGGAAATGTTTCAGCGCAAACTGTCCGAACAGTTGAAAATATAAAAGCCTTGTTGAATAATCATGATGCCGACTTGAATGACCTCAAACTAGCAGTGGTTTATCTGCGGGATGACAAAGATGCTCCTTTAGTTGAAAAAACTCTGCAAATTCTCTTGCCGGAGAGTCTTCCCCATTTAATGCTCAAAGCTCCGGTATGCCGTCCCGGCTGGCTGGTGGAAATCGATGCCATCGGCGTAAATGATAGTGCTAACCCTAGCTACAAAAAGTTTGTTTAGTTTACAGATTTGTTCAGGGAAGTAAAAAAAATCTGAAATATTTCAAAGAAGCGTTTGCCTTTACGTATATTTTGTGTACAGTATATCTGCTTCACGGAGCAAAGCGTGGATCCATAGCTCAGTTGGTTAGAGCGGGTGACTCATAATCTCTAGGTCGCAGGTTCGAGTCCTGCTGGATCCACCATTTTTTTCCTCTTGTTCTAATATCTTGCGCCTCAAATTCTTTAAATAATAACTATTTTAAATTTCAATCTACTATATTAAGTGGACAAATTCCGATTGTTTTGTTATTATTAAGAAAAAAGGTTTTTGCATTGATTATAATGGCGGAGAGGGGGGATTATCGTTCGGCTTTGCCTCACTGATGTCGCTTCGCTCCACCTTCTGCGCTCCTTCGTCGCTTGTCAAACCCTTTGCTCGGGTTCTCATTCCTCTCCCATTTTTATGAAATAAAATAATGGCGGAGAGGGGGGGATTCGAACCCCCGGTAGAGTCTCCCCTACGCAGGTTTAGCAAACCTGTACTTTCGGCCACTCAGTCACCTCTCCGGGGCTTTAGTGGAGATATAGTATAGCTCAATCTCGTAAAGCATCAAGTTCAAAAATAAAAAAAGATGAAAATCTTTTTTTATTTTTTCTAAAACAAGTCCATTTGTCTAGTATCGGGGATGAATTCTTGAAACTTCTTGCGCAGTTCATTCAACTTATTCAGATAATAAGCTGTGTTTTCGTCACGTTGCGCCGGAGCATCCGCGAAAAGTTTGGAATTATCTACTACGGATGTTTTTTTCTTGTCACCGATAATATAATAATGAACCTGATCGCCACGCTGATAGTCGCGGTTTGAGGCTATTGCCAGTTCATAAGCGGCACTGCGGCGGCTTTTGCCTGTAGCTTGTTTATCCTGGTAGTTGCGTAATGAATTACTGAGTGTTTCGGTTTTGGAAAGCTCGCTTAAAGGTATTGTACGCGTTTCTATAGCGCGCTGGAAATCATCGAACATATCTTCGACTTGTTCGTATTCCTCTTTGAGAAGCATGCTTAAGAGTTTTTGCATGCAGTCGCGCTGGAATGGTTCCAGCCCACGGGATTTGAGTGCCGCACCAGTGATGACTACTTCGCCGTTTTCTTCGAGTAAAGCGTAGTTTTTGCTTTTATAACAGAACATTGCCGGATAAGTTGAATCGAGCTCGACTTCTATTCCATCAGGCAAGATGCTTTGTACTTTTCCTTCCATAACTTCTGGAGATTTTATTGTTTCAGGTGGAACGAAATAAATACCATCAGTATCCATTTCTATAATTGTAGCGCCTGAATTCTTGAGGGAATCCAGCATCATGGTCAGGATTTCGCGTCCACGCGAAGTGACGTCGCCTGCCATAGCGTAGTCGTTGAAAGTTCCTTGCGAAAAACCTAAATAACCGTAGAATGAGTTGATAAGTATTTTGAAAGTCGTCTGCAAAGCATTATATGAATCTTTTTCCGCTGGAGTCTTCGCTTCCCTTTCGCAATCTTTCGCTTCCAAACGGAATAAGCGTAATTCCTTGAGCATCTTTGGAAATACTTTTAGAACATCATTTTTGGGACACCAGTTTTCAGCAATAATTATTGACGGATAGAGTGAACGTATATCACAATGCCAGACATTTTTGTGCGTTCCTGTTTCAAAAGCTTGTGTCAGCGCGCCGCTGTAAGCCTGTGCCATTTCAGGGTAGGGCAGGCTTTGCTCGGCGTTCAAGTATTCGTTGACCAGTATCGCGTCAATGCGGGTGGCATTGCCGCGAACTATGCAGTCCTGATATTTTAGTGGGATCAATTGGCTTTGATGGAAATAGCTTGGAGACAATATTTCGCTGATAGCGCGAGTTTCCCTGACATCATCTAAAGCATATTTGAGCAGGGTTTTGCGGTCGTCGAGCCATGCCTGACTAATTTGACTGCCCTCTATATAAGTACGGTTTTTGGGAGATACTCCAAAATGTTTAGCGATATATTTGAGACCGTAACTTTCGAGGTTTCGATGAACTATATCATAAAAAATAGATAAATGAAAAGTATCAACAACATGGCGTCCGTAGAGGTCGTAACGCATATAGTTAATGGTGCGTTCGGCGGCATTAAAACGCGAATTACGTTTTTTGAAAAGCCGTCCTTCGCGCCCTAAAGTCAATTTTACTTTATTTAGCTTGGCGCGAGTTTCTATATAAGGCAGGTCAAAACGAAAAATATTATGCCCCTCAAGTACGTCCGGGTCACGTTCAGTGATGGTTTTGACGAATTCCTCAAGTAATGCTTTTTCATCCATGTTGTCGAGTGAAATTATTTTTTCCCATCCAGTATTGTCGGACATGGAGATAATGATGATTTTATCATCGCTCCGTTTGGCATTCGGGAACTCAAATCCATCGCTAGTCAGGGTTTCAATATCAAACTGCATGCGGCGCAGTTCATTGAAATGCATATCGCGAAACAAACGGATTTTTTGTGACATCATGGCTTGTTGGATGAAATCTGAGATGAGTCGGTATGACATGCCCTGAGATGAGTTTTGCCTCTTTAGAAGCTTTAACGCATCTAGATAATCTGTAATGCTTTTGAATTTAGCCAGCCAGGCGATTGGGGCATCGCCTTTTAATTTAACAAGCTCAAACTCCTTATCAAAATCACTCAGGAATTCAGGCTTGTTTAAAAAGAGAAAAGGATTAAAAGCTTGCGTCTTAGTCTCACAATTGCCGGCTTTATCGCGAAAAAACAAAGTGCTTTCATTATCGTTCGTTTCGACTGCTACGACCTTTTTGAGGTCGCATGGAACCAAATTATTTAATTGCATAGCCGACTCCAGATGAAAGCTTTATTTTTTACCCTTCGTTGTTTTGCTTGGCTAATACTAGATTCAGCATTTTTAAAGTAGCTTCAATAGCTGCGGCAATCTGATCGGAATCTATTCCGATTGTCCGCAGTGGAACGGTCTCGCCTTCCCAGCTTATGCTTGTTTCCACTAGGGCATCAGTTTTGCCGCCCGGAGGAATATGTACTTCATAATCCAATAAGGCAGGTACTTTGACTCCAAACTTTTTCATACATTTGCGAACCGCTTTTACGAAGGCGTCGTATCCGCCATCGCCATTTGATTCACTTTTTATGATTTCGCCTTTATAGGAAATAGTCACCGATGCGCATGGAGTTTTGTCGCTGCTGGACTGTATTTGATAATCAATGAATTTGACCTTATCCATGAGCGGCGTGCGCAGGACGTCGGATATGATGAAAGGCAGATCCGCTGGTGTAACGCTTTTCTTTTTGTCTCCGAGTCGGACGATTTCCCGCAATACTTTTGAGTGCAGGGCAGTATCCAGTTCCAAACCCAATTCCTCAAGGTTCTTCTCGAGAGAAGCTTTACCGCTGAGTTTACCCAAAGCATAAACACGTTTGCGCCTGAAGCGTTCCGGCAGCAGTTTATTGGCGTAAAGATTTCCTTTTTTGTCGCCGTCGGCGTGAACTCCGCAAGTCTGTGTATATACATCCGAACCGATGATTGGCGAATTAGAGCTGTTGCGTTTGCCGGAGATAGTTTGCAGCAAGG
>JAHOYW010000264.1 GCA_019038735.1 Victivallales bacterium
TTTGAACGTGGCTCTGCGTCAATTGCTTGATCTTTATGTTTGTCTGCGTCCGGTGAAATATTTTCAAGGCGTTCCTTCGCCGGTTAAATCTCCTGAAAAAACTGATATGGTTATTTTTCGTGAAAATTCAGAAGATATTTATGCCGGAATCGAATGGATGGCTGGAACTCCTGAAGCTGAAAAAGTTATTAAATTCTTTCGAGAAGAAATGGGTGTTGATAAAATCCGTTTCCCTGAATGCTCAAGTATCGGGGTTAAACCGATTTCCAAAGAAGGTACTGAACGTCTGGTTCGCGCCGCAATGGATTTCGCGATTGAAAATAATCGCCGCAACGTAACATTGGTTCATAAAGGCAATATCATGAAGTTCACTGAAGGCGCCTTCAAAAGTTGGGGCTATGATGTGGTCAGAAATGAATATGCTGATGTAGCCGTTGCCGCTCCTGATTGCGACTGGCAGGCTCCTGAAGGTAAAATATTAGTTAAAGACTGTATTTGTGATGCTTTCCTGCAACAAATTTTGACTCGTCCGGCTGAATATGATGTTATCGCGACTATGAATTTGAATGGAGATTATGTCTCAGATGCTTTAGCGGCATGTGTTGGCGGTATTGGTATTGCGCCGGGCGCGAATATCAATTACCAGAGCGGACACGCTTTATTCGAAGCGACTCACGGAACAGCTCCGAAATATGCCGGAATGGATAAAGTTAATCCTAGTTCACTGGCATTATCCGGTGAAATGCTCCTGCGTCATCTTGGCTGGACTGAAGCGGCGGACTTAATCATTAAGGGAACAGAAAGAGCTATTTCTGATAAGACAGTTACTTATGATTTCGCTCGTTTAATGGATAATGCGACAGAGGTTTCATGTTCAGGTTTTGCTGATATTGTTGTCGCGAACATGGACTAAAACAAAATTAGAAACGAAAAAAGTGAAATAATTTATAACAAATGGGGTTCCAACAATGAAACTTAACTCAATACTCAACGAAAATTTTATTTTTTGTGAAGTGCAGGGAAGTACACGTGAAGAAATTTACGGTTCAATGTTGGAAAAAGCATTGGTTAATATTGATAGTTCATTGACTGTTGAACAATTGCTTGCCGGAATAATTGAACGAGAGGATATGATAGGTGTTCCATACGAAGGCATGGCGCTACCGCATCTTAGGCATCATGAGCTTAATGATTTATTTGTTCTTGTAGGAGTTTTGAAAGAGCCTGTAAAACTTAAGCCGAATGATTTTGCTCCGACCCGTTTGATAGTTATGTCGCTGATTTCTAATGAAACTTCGGATATTTATCTGAAATCCATTGCCGCGTTCGCACGTTTCTTTTCCAAAGCTGATAATCTCAAGAAGTGTGAGAATATAAAATCTCCGGCAGAACTTTTCGAGCTGCTGGAAGATTTGAACGTAAAAGAGAATATTACGGCTGAAGATATTATGTGTAAAGATTTTCAAGCGGTCAAAGCTGATGATTATCTAAGCAAAGCTCTGGACATCATGGAGAAGTCCGGGAAAAGTATTCTGCCGGTGCTTGACGCCGAAAATAAGCTTGTCGGGAAAGTTGATGCTACTGAAGTGCTGAAAGGTTTTGTGCCTGAATATTTGTTGATGATGGATAATTTAAAATTCGTTTCGTCTTTTGAAATGTTTGATAAATTTTTCAAGGAGGAAGATGTTCGATTTGTGAAAGATTTTATGACTCCTCAGGGGGAAATAATCTTTCTGGAAACACCACTTATTCAATTTACTGTAACTTTGGCAAAACGTGATTCAGATATGATTTTTGTTGTTGATGCCGAAAATAAATTACGCGGACTTGTTACAATTAATGATATTATACACAAGATTTTGAGAGGTTGATTTAAAATGTTTATTTTCTGGTTTGCTACCATTGTGTTTATTGGTACATATATAGTAATAGCTTCTGAGAAAGTTCATAAGACGACTGCCGCTTTAGTTGGAGCTTCATTAATGTTCCTAGTTGTTCTTCAAGGTCCGTCACATGGCGAGCATGAGGAATCTCCAAGTCGTGTACTTGAGAAAAGCATGGTTCATTCTAAAGTTGATGCCGAAATGCTTGAACGCGCCGGTAAGTACGAAGAATTGGATGTCTTCGCGCGTTACGTTAATTTTGATGTGATTTTTACTTTGGCAGGCATGATGCTCCTGGTAAACGTGCTTAGCGGTACTGGTATTTTTCAGTACATCGCGATCAAAAGTGCCAAAATAGCCAAAGGTTCACCGGTTCGAACGATGATCCTGCTGGTTGTCGCGACTGCGGTGCTTTCGGCATTCCTCGATAATGTAACTACGGTTTTACTGATTGCTCCGGTTACCCTACTGGTAGCGGCGGAGTTAGGCGTGTCGGCAATGCCCTTTTTGATGGCGGAGACCATGGCGTCAAATATTGGCGGAACCGCTACTTTGATTGGAGATCCGCCGAACTTGATTATTGGTTCAGTCGCGCGTTTGGATTTCGCGGCTTTTATGCTTAATTTATCGCCCTTTATCGTGATACTTTTGATTATCTACTGTATTTGTCTTAAAATGTATTATTCCAAACGTATGCAGGTAACGGTTGAAAAACGTGCCCGTATAATGGAGCTTGATGAAAGCGCGGCGATTACTGATCCGGTCAATATGAAGCGTGGCGGAATTGTCATGATTATAACAATTATCGGTTTTCTGATGCATGGAGCACTGGGGATTCAACCTTGCGTGATAGCGATTGCGGGTTCCGCGCTCTGCCTAGCGGTATGTAAAGTTGATGTTGACCATTGTCTTGAGAAAATCGAATGGAGTACACTATTTTTCTTCCTCGGCTTGTTTGCTTTGGTAAGTGGTGCGGCACAAGGCGGTCTGCTGGCGAAATTCGGTTCTCTGCTGGCATTTACTCAGGATTGGAATATTCTCCTTACAGTACTGGTGGTAATGTGGATCAGCGCGATATGCGCGGCAGTAATGAATAACGTATCATATACCGCGGCAATAGTTTCTGTTATAGCCGGTTTTTTGGTAAGTACTCCGGCCTTTGCTGAGCCGGCTGCCAAAGAATTAATGTGGTGGGGTTTAGCTTTAGCGGTCTGTCTAGGCGGTAATGGTACTTTAGTCGGAGCCGCCGCCAACCTGATAACTGCGGGTATTGCGGAAAAAGGCGGACACAAAATAACCTTTAAAGAATTTTTTCGTTATGGTTTCCCGGTAACCCTGTTCAGTATGATAGCCGCGTCAATTTACATCAGTATCAGATATTATATATGCTGTGTCTAAAACAGTAAGAAGTACTCCCGGGATTTAGCATGAGGTGTAATTGAGATGAGAAAATAGCTCCCGGGAGCATCAAATTTTACGAAATTCTCTTCATAAGTAGAGTATAGTGAGTTTGTCTCGAAATAGCAAGTGTTTTTATTTTAATTTTTTAATTAAATATAAAACATGAGTTTTTTACATTTTTCACGTTGCATTTTTAAGATGTCCGCAAGCGTAACACCTTCGAGATAGTCATTGATTACTTTGTTGAAATTATCCCAGAAATCAAAAGTTGAACAGGACTCTTTGCCTTCACAAAAATTTCCATCTTTCAGGCAGTCAATCAAGTGAGTGCTGTTTTCAAGAACATCGAAAACTTCTTTGACGCTTATGCTTTCAGGCGCGCGTTCCATGAAATATCCCCCTTTAGCACCTCGAACAACTTTCAGCATACCGGCCTTTTTGAGCGGTCTGATGATTTGTTCAAGATATTTTGCGGGAATATTTTCATGTTTCGCAATCTCTTTTACCTGAACAAGTCTATCCGCTTCACTGCCGGCAAGGTAAATGAGAAGTCTTAAACCATATCTTGTGCGTGTCGATATTTTCATTATTACACTGAGAGTTCCTTGAAATTCTGTTTTAAAATTTCTAATATTTTGTCTGGCACATCGTCTTGCTTTACAAGATAATCCCCGGCTTCCGCAAGTGCAAATGCTTTGCCATCTGTTTTTGTGAATATATTGTAAACATTTTCGAGCTTATCATCTATTTTTTTCTTTTGTCCCTGCATTCCGATGCATGCCGTTGGGTGTCCGGCGCAGGAATTTGGACATCCTGATATTTTTATCATATCTAAAATTTTTGAGTATGATTCAGCTTTGATGTCAGCCTTGTCAAGTTGAGCGGCGAGCTCATTTCCCAAAGCAGGAGCATCAAGAATGCCTATTTTGCAGACAGTTGACCCAAGGCAGCAAGTGATATGTCCTTTGAAAGATTCTAAAGTTAAATCAATATCTTTCAACTGAGTTTTTAAAAACATGTAAAGTTCTGATAATGCAGAGCGCTGGACTAGTGGGAATACAATATCCTGTCCGGGAGTTAAGCGTATAAAAGAACATCCATAGCGATTAGAAGCTTCAGCAAGCTTTCTTAACTGTCCGGCATTTAAATTGCCTTTGGGGACAAAAATTCTGACTGAAACAACATCATTACCGAAGCGGGTGGGGGAGACAGCATGTTTTAGCCAGTTTTCATTCATACTCTGTTTTGAGAATATTTTAGTTTTTGTTTCGAGCTTAAGTTCCCATCCGGGAAAGTGTTTTACGGCAAAACTTGTTTTCTTAAAATATTCATTAAACAGCTCAAGAAAATTTTCATTGCCGAGGCGTTTGACGATAAATCTTATTCTTGCCTTATTGCGATTTGTCCGGTCGCCGTGATCGTAAAAAAGTTCAGTCATTGCCAAAGCGCATCTTGGAACTTCTTCAACAGGGATAAAATCAAAAAGTTTTATTCCCAATGCGCTGTCTCTTCCCATTCCTCCGCCGCCATATACCTTGAATCCCGGTTTTTCGTTTTTAATTACAGCGACAAAACCTAAATCCTGTGTAGCTGCCATTAATTCATCCTTAGGAGAAGAAGCAAAGCCGATTTTTAATTTTCTCGGCAAGTCAAAAGCTTTGTTCCATGTAAAAATAAAATCAGTCAAGGTTTTGGCGTGTGGAATGACATCGAAAACACTGTCCGACGCGATTCCGCTATCCGGTGATACCGCGATGTTTCTGAAAGTATTGCCTCCGCCTCCTTTGAATGGCAAGCCGCCTTTAGTACAAGCTCGTATAGTCGCATAGATATTTTCAGGAGGCACGCCTTGAAGCTGAATGTCTTGACGAGTCGTTAAGTGAGCATAGCCGATATTATTTTTATCAATAATATCCGCAATTATATTTAGCTCTGAGACCGCGAGATGACCCCCAGTAATACGTATTCTAGTCATAAAAAGATCATCTCGCTGCTGATAGATTCCAAACGGTGCCGCGGAGTGTTTTAAGTCCGCGGCGGATAATTCTCCGTTCAGAAATTTTGTAATTTCCTCCTTTAATATTAAATGTTCAGCTTTCAGCTTGTTTTCCATTTTACAATCCTTTCTAATTAATGCTAATATATACTGATTTTATCTATAAGCAATTAGTTATCAGTTATCTGAAAAAATAATCATTCTGTCAATTTTTTTCTGCTTTTATCGTAACCCGCAACTCGCAGTTCGCAACCCGTATATTTTATATGCAATATTCAGGTATGATGCTTTTGGACGACAGAAGCTGCATGATTTGTTCCAGACTTTTTTCTATATCTGGATTACTTTCAAGCTTGATGTCCGCTTCATGTTTCTTTAGCTGTTTGTCTCCGAGACTGACTACCAGCAATTCGTTGGGAGAATTAAGCAATTTTAACCTCTGCGTATCATAATCATCCGCGTCGTTGACTGTAGTTATAAATATCAATCCAGCGTCAGTCATGATTCTAGCGAGTTCGCCGATTCTCCTGATATGTTCATCACGATCCCAGAAATCATTATTGATGTCGGCGTCATGACCGCTTGCCAGATTGGATAATCCAAGATAGTATGAGTTCATATTTAACTTGAATAAGAGTTGTTCAAGCTTCTTGGCAAGCTCTTGGAATGCGGAATCCCGGCTGCCGGTGATAACAACTGTTTTGCCTTTATGGCGATTTCTCAGCATCCGTTCCCGACTGTTAATTAATCCGGTTTCCCAGGCAAATTCCCGACGGTCAACATGTTCTTTTAAGTTATCTTCGCTCAATGAATTACGGTCGAAAGTCTGGTTTTCGGTAATCATTCCAGCACCAATAGTCACATTTGTGATTGGGTCGATTATAATCAGACTTCCGGTCTCACGGTTCTTTGAGTAAGCATCGAAATGTATGGCTTGAGTCGTTGAAATCGCGACTCTGCCGATTTCGTTTAGCTGAAGTTTGTCAACATCATTTTTTCCTAGTGTATTGACATCAATATTGTAGAGAATAGAATCCAGACGGCTTTTGATATTCCTGCCGTTGTGGCGAATTATATACTCGCGTGACGAATCAAAGGGTTTCTCATTCATCCAAATCACCAGCGCCTCAAAATTCCTTGAACTTTTCGGTTGATTATTGGTATGAACGATGATGTCGCCGCTGCTGATATCTATTTCGTCTTCCAACTCAATAACTACAGACTGCGGAGAAAAGGCTTCGCGCAGGTTGCCGTCGGCTGTAACTATATTCTTAATCTTAGACTCTTTGCGCGAAGGCAGCACTTTGACAGTATTGCCGACGGCAGTCGTTCCGGAAACCACAGTTCCCGCGAAGCCGCGAAAATCCAGATGCGGACGGATTACATGCTGTACCGGAAAACGAAAATCAGATAAGTTACGGTCTTGTAAGATGTTAACAGACTCAAGAGTCTCCAGTAAGGGAGCTCCTTTATACCATGCCATTTTATCAGATTTTTTAACGACATTATCGCCTTTTAATGCTGATAAGGGGATGAATTTAATATCCGGCACGTCAAGTTTCTGCATGAAATCAGAAAATTCCTGCTTGATATTGTGAAAAACTTCTTCCGAGTAATCCATTAAATCCATCTTGTTTATCGCGACAACAATATGCTTGATGCCGAGCAGCGATACGATAAACGCGTGCCGCTTAGTCTGAGTTATAACTCCGGCTCTGGCATCAATCAGGATAACCGCCAGATTCGCGGTTGACGCTCCCGTTGCCATGTTACGGGTGTATTCCTCGTGTCCGGGAGTATCAGCGATGATGAATTTGCGCTTGGGAGTCGCAAAATACCGGTACGCTACATCAATAGTTATGCCCTGCTCGCGCTCGGCTTTCAAGCCGTCAAGTAGTAAGGCATAATCTATTTCGCCAGTTCCCTGAGTCGTGCCGACTTTTTCGCTGTCAGTTTTGAGAGCCTTTAACTGGTCTTCAAAAATGAGCTTGCTGTCATAAAGCAAACGCCCGATCAAAGTCGATTTACCATCGTCAACCGCGCCACAAGTTATAAAACGCAGCAGGTCTTTCTTTTCGTTTTGATTTAGAAATTTATCAATATTCATTATATTTTATCCTTATAAATAATAGTTTTTTAGAAATAGCCTTCGCGTTTCTTTTGTTCCATCGAAGAATCGCCATCGCTGTCAATTACTCGGGTCGATCTTTCACTGACTTTGGTCTTAAGCGTTTCACCCACAATCTCTTCAATAGTAGTAGCTGTGGACTCTATCGCTCCAGTCAAAGGATAACATCCCAGAGTACGAAAGCGGACGGATTTCATTGCCGGTTTTTCTCCAGGTTCCAGCCGCATGCGCTCGTCATCAACCATTATAAGGCTTCCGTCACGCTCGACTACCGGACGTTTTTTGGCAAAATATAGTGGAACTAAATCTATTTTTTCCAGCCGTATGTATTGCCATATATCAGCTTCGGTCCAGTTTGACAGGGGGAAAACTCTAACGCTTTCACCGCTATTGACTTTGCCGTTATAATGCGACCAGAGTTCTGGACGCTGGTTCTTCGGATCCCACTGGTGATGGCGGTCGCGGAAAGAATAGATTCTTTCTTTTGCCCGGGATTTTTCCTCGTCCCGTCTGGCTCCGCCGAAGGCTACATCATATTTACCTTTATCAAGTGCCTGTAGTAATGCCTGAGTTTCCAT
>JAHOYW010000114.1 GCA_019038735.1 Victivallales bacterium
CATCGAAACCACCAATTTCACAAGAGAGAAACAATGAACTACGGATTACGTTCCTTTGCGGGCGTAATTTCCTTGTTTCTCTGGGTGCTTGGTGGTACCTGATGATAGTGAGGCGGTTACGTCCGCTTTTTTTATCAACCATCAAAAAAAGGAACAAGAAAAATGAGAAAAAGTATAATGTTCACAGTAGTAATAGTCGCAGTTTCAATCTTCGTATCGGGTTGTGTTGGCATAAATACACCAATAACAGGAACTATGCCCGGAGTTATTGTTACAAATACTTCCGCTGGTATTTTTGTAAATGTGCCAGTTCGCCCACTAGTTGAAAAATATAAAATCATCAAGCAACATGCTGTCGGAGCATCTGTTTCTGTAGGTTGGCTTGGTCTTGTTGCTCTTGGAGACAGTACATATTCCGCGGCTTTTGACGATATTTTAGAAAATAACCCGGAAGCAGACGATGTGATTGATGTAAAAGTTGATGTCAAAAAAGTAGGTGTTTTAATGATAGCAACTACGACTACATTAATTGTACGCGGTACGGCAATTAAGTATTTAGGGGAAAGAAAACAAACAGAACAATTAAGCAAATAAATGAGGAGTAGGACTAATGGAAAAAATATTTAATTTATCTGCTGGTATTGCTATGTTAACCCTTTTGACTGGCTGTATGAGCTTCAATAATTCAGAAGTTCCTTTAGTGGAAAATAAGCCGCCTAAATTCAAGCCAATAGTCGAAATGAAGTTAGGTAAATTCATTCAAACGGTTAATGGCAAAAAAGGTCTGAAAGTTGGATCTAATAGAAGCATGGGTTACAATACTTTAACAAATATTCTTGTACATTGGAAACGCAAAGGGCTTATCAAAGATTACGGCACTGTTGGAGCTTTTAAGGAAAAAGCGGATTATATTTTAGAACTCAGTGGAAAAAGAGACGAAGATATGAGTTTCTTTGGTTCGTTTATATGCGGTTTTACTTTTTTCATAATCCCTAGTTCAACAACAATGAAATATGATTTACATTTAAGACTAATAAATCAAAAGACAAAAGTAGTGTACAAGCAGGATGTGTCAGATTCTTTCACTATGTGGATGAACATAATATTTTTGCCAGTGTTACCTTTTTCCACGGTCGGTATTTACAATATGTTTACAGACCTTTCCATGTACTCATATAGTGAATTTGAGAAACAAGGAGCTTTTAATTATTCCAGCAAAAAGCTAATCGAAAACTCGAAATAATATTGGAGTTGAAAAATAGTTTTAAGTTCATTTGCAAGCGTAGCCTCTTGTTTCTATAGATATTTGTGGTACTTTATTGAAACAAGGCGGTTACGCTTTTTTTATTAACCATTAATCAGCAGAAGAGGAGTAAATCAATGAAGAAAGAAATGAAAAAACAAATACTGAAAAGTATAATTAGTGCTTTTATATATGCTATCTTGCTGGGAATATGTTATTTTATGGAAGAAACTGATTCAAAATATGATGCAAATAATATCTTTTTGTTATCGCTACAGCCTATTACTATTGGTCTTATATTTGCTTTACCTATATTTATCGCATTTCAATCATTTAAGTTTCATCGTTCGCTACCGCACAAGGGGTGGAGAAGAATTTTAATTATTCTATACATCACAATTTTGCCTTTAAGTATTTATATAGGCTATGATAAATATAGACATTATTGGCATGAACAAATCATAGCAATTACTGCATCAATCATTTTTAGTTATATTGCAATCATAAGTATTTCTTGGCTTATTAATTGGGTAAAAGATGGTTTTATGTCTGCTCAATACCCTAACGTTTGCGAGTCCGATATTACGATAAAATTAAATAAAGAAATTGTTGAAGAATTTTGCAAGTTATGCCAATGGGCATACGAATCATGGATTACATATAGAACATTGTTTGACGACAATCCAAAAATTGAAGAGTTAAAGAAAGGTTCTCATAAGTACTTTTTTTATCGTCTTAATATTATCATGCAAGAATATTCATTACAGCAATTCGTGAAATTACATGACCCTGCAATCCAAAAGAAATATAAGAACCTTTCTTTTAAATTTATAATTAAATATGGAGATTGGTCAAAAGAAACATCCAATAAACTAAAACGTCTTGTTAAGAAAATGGAAAAAGTGATGGCTAAAAGTATCAAAGACGCACGAAATAATGTACTAGCGCATAATGACCTATTAATCCGGCGATGAATTAGATTTGTTGAATCAACTAGCATATTGGACTCGCGGATGCTGAAAGAACGATTTGATTTTGCCGATTTTTTGTGAAAGCTCAGTCATGTAATTTGTAGCGTTACTTTTAAGTTGATCAACATCCCGAGGCATCCTTTTCGCGTTTAAACCTCTTTTTAGGTCACAGTTCAAATATTCATCAGGATTGAGTTCTGGAGAGTAGGACGGCAAATAAAAAACTTTAATGGCCACCTCATTTTGTTCTAACCAATCTCTGACAAGTTTGGAGTGATGCTGGGGTAAATTGTCTACAATGAAGTAAACTTTCTTATGAGTGCAACGTATCAACTTTCCCATGAATTCTATAAATTCGGCTGAATTTATTTTCCCCTCATGTACATCAAAAAATACCTTGCCCTGGTTTGATATACTTGAAATCATATTGATTTTTAACTTCTTTTTCGTTGATAGCACTAGCGTAGGAGTTTGACCTTTAGGCGCATAGCTTCGGGCGTGTGATATGGAGTTTGTGCAACCTGTTTCATCACCCCAATGAATCTCAGCTCCTTCCTTAATTGCAGATTTTTTAACCTCAGGATATTCATTGTCGAGCCAGTTTTTAACTGCTTTTGACTGTTGGTCATAAGATTTTTTCTTAGGTTTTTGCGGAGTAAAACCCCAACGATTCAAATAATCTCCAACCGTTCGAATGGGTAAATCAATATCAAATAAATCTTGGATTAATTCCCTTACAGCTTTTCGTGTCCAGAGAACGAAAGGCATCTTTAACTGTTCAGGATTTTTATCTTTAATGAGCGTTTGGACTTTTTTGCATTGTTCTTTCATTAATCGACATCCATTACCCTTAGGACGCCCACGAGTTTTTCGTTTGAATGTTGAGTTACCTGAGGTTTTGAAATTTTTAACCCATCGGTATACTGAATTCACTGCAACACCAAATGTTTCAGCAACTTCTGATGGTTTTTTATTTTTTTCAACTACGGCCTTTACTGCTTGTTTTCGTATATAGGCTTGAGTTTTTTTATCGCCTCTTTTTGATGTTTTTGACATATGTTAATCCCGTTTATTTATACAATAGCAGGGATTTTTGAAAAGTCAATCTATTTTACCGCCGAGTTAATAGATACGATTCTTAGCAAATCAACACATGGTGAATTTAGCGAAAACGCAGACTTTGAATATATTGATTTACTGCACAAATTTGTAAATATTGTTCATAATGAATATATTGGTGGTGGATATGCACTTAATGATTTAGTAATAGGCGATGCACAATATTTATTACAAACAGTACAGGCAGAATAACCTAAATATGATTTGACACTCACACCTGATGCAACAAACTGTGCCATTTTGGCGCAGTTCTGTGCCATGACACAGTTGTTTGGCGCAGTTGGCGGAGACCGCTCGACCGCTCGCATCTTTTCAGAAAATTGCTACGCTCTTTTCTGAAAAGCCTCTCTCTTCGAGAATGGATTTGGTCTAATGCGCCCTGCGGGCTTAAGTTTCGTCCGTTTAGACGGACGACCAACAGAGTCGCCTGTTGGATCGGCGACCGCGGTCAAGCGGTTTTTTTATTTAAAAAGATTTAAAGATCAAAAATTGGCACGGCTATTGCTATATATAATATTCAGTGTTAAAAATAATTAAATAAAAACTAAAAAACAAAGTACAAAAGGAGGCCTATAATGGGTAAAATAATTGGAATTGACCTTGGTACCACTAACTGCTGTATGGCAGTAATGGAACACGGGGAAGCGAAAGTAATTCCGAACGCGGAAGGAAATCGCACAACGCCGTCAACTGTGGCTTTCACTAAAAATGGTGAAAGACTGGTTGGACAAACCGCAAAACGTCAAGCAGTAACTAATCCTAAGCATACAGTGTTTTCTGTAAAACGCTTCATGGGACGCAAATTCGATGAAGTCGGCGATGAAAAACACCTCGTGCCTTACGAAGTTGTTAAAGCTAAAAATGGCGATGCTCACATCAAAATTGAGAAAGATACATATTCTCCACCGGAAGTGGCGGCAATGATTCTGCAGAAACTTAAAACTGACGCGGAAGCATATCTCGGCGAAGAAGTTAAACAGGCTGTAATTACAGTTCCCGCCTACTTCAATGACAGTCAGCGTCAAGCTACTAAAGATGCTGGTAAAATCGCCGGACTTGAAGTCCTACGTATTATCAATGAACCTACTGCCGCTTCTCTGGCTTACGGTTTGGACAAAGATAAAGAAGAAATTATTGCTGTATATGACCTCGGCGGCGGAACATTTGATATATCCGTTCTCGAAATCGGAGACGGCGTTTTTGAAGTAAAAGCAACTAACGGTGATACTCACCTCGGCGGAGATGACTTCGATCAGGTTCTCATCGACCATCTTGCTGATAACTTCAAGAAAGATAATAATGTTGATCTGCGTAAAGATCCACAAGCTCTACAACGCCTCAAAGAAGGTGCTGAAAAAGCTAAATGTGAACTTTCAACCAGCATGAGCTCTGACATCAACTTGCCGTTTATTACAATGAATCAGGACGGTCCTGTTCATATGAATATTACGATAAGTCGCGCGGATCTGGAAAAATGGTGTGATCCATTACTCGAACGCACAAAAGTTCCATGCGAAAACTGTATGAAAGATGCCGGTGTTTCAACTTCTGAAATCAAAGAAGTTATCATGGTTGGCGGAATGACTCGTATGCCTAAAGTACAGTCTACAGCCAGTGCTATATTCAGTAATGACCCGCATAAAGGAGTTAATCCTGATGAAGTCGTTGCCTGTGGCGCGGCTATTCAAGGCGGAGTCCTCGGTGGCGAAGTTGAAGACGTTGTATTGCTCGACGTTACACCTCTTTCACTGGGTATTGAAACCATGGGCGGAGTATTCACCCGTTTGATCGAGCGTAATACAACTATTCCTGCTCGCAAAAGCGAAATATTCTCAACCGCGGCTGACAATCAGCCTTCTGTAGATATTCATGTACTACAGGGCGAACGCGAAATGGCGGGTTCAAATAAAAGTATCGGACGTTTCCGTTTAGACGGCATAGCTCCGGCACCACGCGGCATACCGCAAGTCGAAGTTGCTTTTGACATCGATGCTAACGGTATTCTGCATGTAACCGCGAAAGACCTGGGAACCGGTAAAGAACAAAAGATTACTATTACCGCGAATTCTGGTTTGAGTGATGAAGAAATCGAAAATATGGTTGACGAAGCCAAAGCTCATGCCGATGAAGACAAAGCGGCTAAAGAGAAAATCGAAACCAAAAATAAAGCAGACTCTATGATCTATCAAACTGAAAAACAGTTGAAAGAACATGGCGAAAAAATGACCGATGACATCAAACAGCCTGTTGAAGACGGTATCGCTAAACTCAAGCAACAGCTTGAAAGCGATGATACTGAAGGTATGCAGGCGACTATGACTGACATCGAACAGCATCTGATGAAGTTCGGAGAAAAAATCTACGAACAGCAACAGCAAGCTGGCGCGCAAGGTGCTCCAGAAGGTGAAGCTCCTCAACAGGAAGCTGATCAAGCCGCTGAAAAGAACGATGATGACATCGTTGATGCTGAAGTCATTGATGACGACAAGTAAATAATTAAATCCGGATAAAATTATATCGGTAATTTTATCCGGACTATTTTATAGAACAAACAAAAAACCCTAACAAGGAGCAAAAACAATGGCGCAAGTCAAAGTAAAACCACTCGGTGATCGTGTATTACTCGAATCACTCGAAGTCGCTGAACAAGTAAAAGGCGGTATCGTAATTCCTGATTCTGCAAAAGAAAAACCACAGGAATACAAAGTAGTTGCTTTAGGAACTGGAAAAACTGATGACAATGGCAAGAAAATTGCTTTTGACGTTAAAATCGGTGATCTCGTTTTGACTAACAAATACGGCGGTACTGAAGTAAAAGTTGAAGAAAAAGAATACAAGCTGGTTAGCGCTGAAGATATTTTAGCGGTACTTGTTTAATAAATCTAATTATAAGGAATTTTGAATTATGGCAAAACAATTACTTTTCGGTGACGATGCTCGTCGCCAGGTGCTTGAAGGCGTTGCTCAACTCAGCAAAGCTGTAAAAGTTACTCTCGGTCCAAAAGGTCGTAACGTAGTTATCGATAAAAAATTCGGTTCACCAAGCGTTACTAAAGACGGTGTTACTGTTGCAAAAGAAATCGAACTTGAATGCCCTTATCAAAACATGGGCGCGCAAATGGTAAAAGAAGTTGCGAGCAAAACTTCCGACATCGCTGGTGATGGTACTACTACTGCTACAGTTCTCGCGGAAGCTATCTACCGCCAGGGTCTGAAAAACGTTACTGCCGGCGCGAATCCTATGGAACTCAAACGCGGTGTTGACAAAGCTGTTGAAGCTATGGTCGGCGAACTTTGCAAACTAAGCAAAGCTGTTGATTCTACTGAACAGGTTGCTCAAGTCGCGACTATTTCAGCTAACGGCGACGAAACTATCGGCGAAATCATTGCTCAGGCAATGGATAAAGTTGGTAAAGACGGAACTATCACAGTTGAAGAAGCTAAAACTATCGAAACTACTCTTGACGTAGTTGAAGGTATGCAGTTTGATAAAGGTTATCTTTCTCCTTATTTTGTGACAGACGCGGAAGACATGGAAGCAAACCTCGAAGACGCTTATATCCTTATCCACGAAAAGAAAATCAGCAATCTTAACGACATGCTCCCATTACTGCAGGCTGTTGCTAAAGAAAGCAAACCTTTCCTCATTATCGCTGAAGATATTGAAGGTGAAGCTCTCGCTACTTTGGTTATCAACAAAATGCGCGGTACTTTGAACGTTTGCGCGGTCAAAGCTCCGGGTTTTGGCGATCGCCGTAAAGCTATGCTCGAAGATATCGCTATCCTTACCGGCGGTACTTGCATCACTGAAGATCTCGGTCTCAAACTTGAAAGCGTTACTATCGAACAACTCGGTAGAGCTAAACGTGTAAGCATTGATAAAGAAAGCACTACTATCGTTGAAGGTGCCGGTACACAAGCTGCTATCATGGGTCGCGTTGGTGCTATCCGTAGAGAAATCGAAGAAACTTCTTCTGATTATGATCGCGAAAAACTTCAGGAACGTCTGGCTAAACTCGCTGGCGGCGTAGCTGTCATCAATGTTGGCGCGGCAACTGAAACTGAAATGAAAGAAAAGAAAGACCGTGTTGAAGACGCCTTACACGCGACTCGCGCGGCGGTTGACGAAGGTATTGTTCCCGGTGGCGGTATTGCACTGCTCCGTGCTTCAAAAGCTCTTGCCAAACTCAAATTGAATGGCGATCAAGCGGTTGGTGCTGATATTGTAACACGTGCTATCGAAGAGCCTCTCCGTCATCTCGCCGCTAACGGCGGATATGAAGGTAGTATCATCGTACAGAAAGTTGCTGAAATGAAAGCTAACGAAGGTTTCGATGTAGCTACTGGTGAATACGTTGATATGCTCAAATGCGGTATCATCGATCCAACTAAAGTAACTCGTTCTGCTCTGCAAAACGCTTCTTCAATCTCTGGTCTGCTTTTGACTACAGAATGTCTGGTTACAGATGTCAAAGAAGAAAGTTCATCTGCTCCAATGCCTCCAATGGGCGGCGGCGGAATGTGCGGTATGGGTGGAATGGGAGGAATGGGCGGCATGATGTAAGCCGAGCTGTTTTCCAAACAAACACCAAAAAGACGCGGA
>JAHOYW010000009.1 GCA_019038735.1 Victivallales bacterium
GATTAAGGCACTTCAAAAGAACTCGACGCTCACATCTTTGAAAAATATCGCTCCGCTTATTTTTAAAAGCCTCGCTATCGAGTAGGTGTGCCGGAGGTTAATCCGGTTTTTTTTATGTACTGCAAAAAAAAGACCCGGACTGCAAGAATATTGCAAACCGGGCTTGTATTGCGAATTAAAAAATTATTAACGCGCGTAGTATTCGATCACGCTCATGATTGAGACGTTTACGGGAATTTCTTCAATTTCCGGAATACGAGCTAGTGTAACCTTTAATGTTTCAGTATCCGCGTCCAGGTATGCTGGAACAGTAGCATTGCTGTTTTTAATGATTTCAGCAACAGCAGGACTTTTTTCAGCATTAACGGAAATAACTTGACCTTCTTTAACATTGTAGGAAGAACGGTCAACGCTTTTGCCGTCAACGAGGATATGTCCATGATTCACGAACTGTTTAGCCGCAAAAATACTTGGAGCAAAACCGCTACGGAATAATACAGAATCCAAACGCTGCTCTAATGTTCTGAATAATTTTTCGTGAGCTTGCCCTTCACCTTTTTTGGCTTTGGTATAAGCTATACGTAATTGTTTTTCAGAAATCGCGTAATGTTTACGTAATTTTTGTTTTTCCAACAGTAAAGTACCATAGGTTGAGAGTTTACCTCTGCGACCAGTTTTACCATGTTGACCTGCTGGATACGGGCGTTTTACGCTCGGGCATTTTGGGCTGTCCCAAATGCATTGTCCGACCCTACGACATAATTTGTGTTTTGCTTGACTTGCAGTAGCCATATACTATCCCTTCCCTTATTGTTATAAGTTAAAATTGCAGTGAAAACAGGTGTCAAGCATTAATTAAATTAATGGGGCCTGAGACCACTGATATAAAAAGTCGTCTAAAATAGCTTATAAACTGGCAATCGTCAAGAACTTAATGTAAGTTTTTATATCTTTTTTACAAAAAACAGCTATTTTACAAAGGATTTGCTATGATATACCGGAAATTTTTACTTTTTATACTGCTTTTCTCTCTGATTTTTGCATTTTCTCCATTGTCAAATGCCCGTGTTTATAATGGCTTAGAGGTATTTCTCAATAAATATACCAGCATTGTCAAAGGCAAAAGAGTTGGTTTAATCACCAATCCCACCGGAGTTGACGCGCATCTGCGTTCCACCGCTGACTTACTCAAAGCCAATCCAAATGTAAATCTGGTAGCGTTATTCGCTCCCGAACACGGCATTCGTGGAAATGTCGCTGCCGGAGAAAATTTCAAAGGCACTCACGACAAAAAAACAGGTCTGCCGGTATATTCGCTTTACGGTGGCAAAGACCACCGCCCTCCCCCGGGTTCGCTGAATAAAGTTGATGTATTGATTTACAGTATTCAGGACATCGGCTGTCGTTCTTATACATATATATGGCACTTGGCAGAATGCATGAGCGCGGCGGCTTTGGCGGGCAAGACTATGATAGTTTTGGATGTTCCTAATCCACTGGGAGCTGTTCAGATAGACGGTCCGATCACCGAAAACAAATATAAGTCATTCATTGCTCTATATCCAATCCCATTTGTTTACGGCTTGACCGTGGGAGAACTGGCACTCTATTTTAAACGTGTTATCGGCATAAAATGCAAGCTTGTAGTTGTTCCTATGGCGAATTACCGCAGAGGCATGAGTTGGGCGCAAACCGGACTGCCCTGGGTGCCTACATCGCCGCAAATACCATCGGCTGAATCCGCATGTACTTATTCAGCTACCGGCGCGATAGGAACTTTGGGGATAGTTGGAATAGGTATCGGCTACACCCTGCCCTTTCAAGTTGTTGCCGCGCCCTGGATTGATGCCGACCACATGACGCGCAGTTTGAATAGCTTGGGACTTAAGGGAATACGTTTTCGCGAGATACATTTTACACCGACATTCGGTTTATTCAAAAGAAAAAACACCAATGGAGTGCAGCTCCACATAACTGATGTATCCAAGTTCAAGCCAACAACTTGCACTGTCGCGATATTGCATTATCTGCAAAAGAATTATTCACAATTTAAATGGCGTAGCGAGCGCGTAAAAGGTTTTGACAAAGCTATGGGAACAAATAAGATACGCCAGTTGATCCAAAAAGGCTACAGTTACAAAAGCATAACAAAAACCTGGCAGTGGGGAATAAGAAATTACGAAAATAAAATCAGAAGAAATAAGGTAAAAATTTACAAATAGGACGGCTGATTATGCTTTGTTCAGTTCTTCTATTGTCTCGGCGACGAGCTCGTCCATCAGTTCTTTTACTGAGACGATTTCTGTTACTCTAACAACGTTTTGTCCGGCGAATACAATTGCGTTATCTATATCGCCAAATGTTGCGTTGCACATTGCTTTTGCTATACAATATGGAGTATTTTTAACATCACAACTTCTCAGACATTGATAGTCACATTGAAATGGTATCTTCTCATTATCCATGACTCTATCAATAAACTCTGTCTTTAGCGCCCTGCCCGGCATGCCGACAGGACTTTTTATGATAACGACATCTTCTTCTTTTGCCGCAATATATAATTCTTTGAATATCTCTGGAACCGGACATTCTTTCGTGGTAACAAATCTTGTTCCCATTTGAACACCTTTAGCGCCCATCTTAAGGAATTTCGCAATATCTTTTCCATCGAACACTCCACCCGCGGCTATTACTGGAATATCCGCGGAGTCCTCGTCTCTGTATTTTTCAATCATTACTAAAACTTCAGAGACTATTTTTTCTAAACTATCCGCGGTATTATTGATTAAATCTTCAGCTTTAAAACCTAGATGTCCGCCAGCCATTGGACCTTCCACCACAATAGCATCCGGTAAACGTTTGTAACGCCTTTTCCAGGCTCTCAATATGACTTCCGTAGATCTTGCTGATGAAACAACAGGAATAAGTTTTACAGAACTTCCTTTAGTATATTCAGGTAGATTTAATGGTAAACCAGCTCCAGAGATAATAAAATCAACATGTTCAGTAACGGCAGTACGCACCATTTCTTCATAGTTGTTCAGAGCCACCATTATATTTACACCAACAACACCATCAGTCTCTTTTTTAGCTTGGCGTATTTCGTTTTGGAATGTTTTATTTGAAGTTCCGACATAATCAGTGGCAGCGTCAATGTGCCCTGAAGCAAGTCCTACACTCGCTATAGTTCCGGCACCGCCGCAAATGGCAACAGCACTAGCTAGCGCGGCAGTAGAGACTTTTACGCCCATACCAGCCTGAATGATTGGAATCTTTATTGTCAAGTCGCCTATTACAAGCGGTGGTAACTTAGTAATCATGCTTTTATATCTTCCGACTCATTAAATATTAACAGTTCTTAAAATAGACTTGCAATCAATGACTTAAAGAATACTAATATTATTAAGAGATAAATAGCAGCTATATGAAGGATACAGCATAATAACTAAAACACAAGTTTTTTTGCTGTTATTTCCATTATAAAAGTTTAAAACTATTTTTTAAACGAAAATAATTTGCTTTTATGAAAGAGAACATTTATTATTAAGTATCGCTTTTTTAGGGATAAAATAAAAATTAACATGGTGGGATATTATTATGAGTACCGTTGAAACTATTGTTATAGCTATTATTAGCATTCTGGCTTTGTTTTTTATTATCCACATGATAATAAGAATTGCCAAAGGCGAAAATCCATGCATATTCTGTAAGAATTGCGGTGAAGAAGATGAAGAAAAGTCTTCATGCTGCACTACTAGGAAAAATGAAACTTCCTGCGATAGTTGTGATGTTCAGAATAAAGAAACTAAAAAAGAATAATATTTTTTTGTGGTGTATATGAAATTGATTAATGCGTTTATCAAGAATATGGGTTTTATTTTTTATTTTACCGTATTAGTGCTTTTAATCATATCAGGAATAGAGCCGTATGATGCTTTTACCTGGCGGTTGGAAGTCTTATGGATGTTCCCTGCCCTGCTGGTGATTGCTATTCTCTGGTTTAAAGGTGTCAAATTTTCCTGGCTTCTCCAAGTAGCTATGTTTATACAGGCATTTATTCTGATTTATGGCGGACATTATACATACGAACACGTGCCGCTTGGAGAATGGATGAAAGAAGTCTTTGCTTTCAAGCGTAATCATTATGACCGTATTGGACATTTGGCGCAAGGCTTCTTTCCGGCAATTCTCTATCGTGAACTGTTTGTATGCAATAAGGCGACTAGAGGGCGTTTTTGGACCGAAGCATTCGTTTTCGCATCCTGTATGGCTTTTTCCGCATTGTTTGAAGTTATAGAGTTCACCACTGCTCATATTTGGGGCGATGGAGCTGATGCTTTTCTCGGAACTCAGGGCGATATATGGGATGCCCAATATGATATACTGATGTGCGCGATAGGTGTTTTAATCTCAATAGTTTTTCTAAGCAAGCTGCATTATAAAATTCTAAAAAAAATCAATGCACAAATACCGAAGGAAAAAAACTGATTATTTATTTTTATGTGTATTCAAGATATGTTTTTTTAAAATCAATTTGACTTAGAAAAAATAACTGATAGTTTATGCTTAAACTTAATTTTTGAATGCATGCAAGCGGAAAAATATGAATAATAATATAGTTGGAACCGAAGCCAGCCAAATTGCTTCTTTTAAAGGATTCTTTTCTAAATGGAACATAATCATCCTGCTTCTTGTTATATGTTCATCCTTATGGCTTAATTTTAGAGGTATAAGTAAGGGACTCCCATCTGAGGAACGTTTTAAACTTTCACTCGAAAATAAAGAAACTGTCAAAAAAATTCTTCCCGAAATAAAAGTTTTTCGTACTAAAAAAAAGATTATTCGTTCAGAATTTTTGGATAAAAGTGATCGCAATAATTTTATTGAACTTGCTCGTTTCTCCCCGTATTTTGATTCTATGCGAAGCATTAACTCTGACGAATTTTATGTTTTAAAAACTCTTTCCGGAATGGTGATGCGGCATGACATTAATCCCCGTAGTTATATATATGGTCCATTTTTCATTTACCAGATTGGAGCATCTCTGGCTGTGGCCAAAGTAACTGGCTATCTCCCAAAAGAAGCTGACTTGAATTATTACCTTTTAAATCCTGAACAATTCGTCCCTTTTTATATGAGCGGCAGGATTCTCTGCGCCATCTATGGCACTCTAGCTGTTTTGATTACTTTTCTCATCGGCTACCGGCTTGGAAAAACTCCTCTCGCCGCTTTTGCGTCCGCCTTTCTTGCCTTTATGCCTTTGCTGGTATTAGCTTCAAAATTTATAAAAGCGGATACTCCTACTTTATTCTGGAGCTCATTGGTCTTATTATTTTCCCTGCCGATACTCGAACGGGCAAAATTCAGAGATTACCTCTTGACCGGAATTTGTATCGGGCTGGCAACAGGATGTAAATATCCGGCGGCATTCACCGCGGCTTATCCTGTCATGTTTCATCTGATGCGCAAAAGCAGTTTCTTTAAGAAAGATAATTTTTCACTGAAAAACTTTTGTACGCGAGAAGAGTTGATGCTGCTTAGTGCCGGTGCTATTTCATTTTTGAGTTTTTTAATTATTAGTCCGTCTTTCATTCTGGACCATACATTATTTATGAAAGACTTAAGCTGGGTTATCAGTGTTTCCCGCGGAGGTTCAGTTCTCTATAATATATTTTCAACCTTTGTCTGTCTTTGTTATGACAGTATCTTTTATACTCTCGGACTACCCGGTTTTATCGCCATTAGCGCGGGAATAATATTTGCCATAATAAAACCACAAAAAGTCTGGCTCGCCATGTTGCCGATGATTTTTTTATTTTTATTTCTAGCAAGCAAGGGTATGGAGAATTCCGATGCCTATCTGATGCCGTCATTCGTACCAATGGTTTTATTAGCGGGACGAGCACTTTGCTCAATTAAAAAAGTCTGGCTTAAATCAACTTTCGCGACAATAGTATTAATCAGTACATTAAGTTATGCTCACGCTTGGAATAACTCGATGGCTGGCGAAAATTCCCGGATCAGTGCTTTGCGCTGGATCAACGCTAATATAAAAGCACGGAGTTCAATAGCGACTCTGCGCTACCCTGTATTTTACCGAGTGCCAGCTCCAAATCCGACAAAATATAAACTTCTCAGTGAACAGATTGACGGCGAAAAAGCTTTGAATAGCGATTATTATCTTCATTCATCATTCCAATGGCTAAAACCCCCTCTTGTCGATTATATTCTTGGGAAATCCGCTGAAATTGCACCTGTTGGTTTTGAAAAAATAATTGACATAGAGAACATGCCCGAGCCGTATTTTGGTTTTTTAAAACTTAAACGTTCACATAGACTTAATGCGTATTTTGAGGTAGTAGCACCTCGAATAACATTATATAAAAAACAACAGGATAAAAATTTATGATAAAATACGAGTTTTTTGACCAGCTTAGAATAAAAATAAAAGAGCTTAAAAATTCTATTGCACCCAAGCGGGAGGAATGGATATCTTCTAACAGTTATTATTATAAACAATTCCTCAATTCGGTAAAATATATTATACCGGAAAATTCATCAGTTCTTAACATAGGCTGTAGTGTCGGATACATTTTAAAGCAATTAAATACGTCCCGCGGCGTTGGTGTTGAAAGTTCTCCTGAACAGATTAAATACGCTTCTGAAAAATATCCTGATCTTGATTTTTTCGATATGGAAGTAGAAGATATAAAAGTTAAAGGAACATTTGATTATGTCCTGATTTGCGGCATTGAGGATATGGTGGATATTAAAGCAGTGCTGGACTCAATAAAAAAGAACTGTCACAGTCATACCCGGATAATAATAAGTCATTACAGTTATCTATGGCAACCCCTGGTTTCTCTTGCTGAAAAAGCTAAAATAAGACTACCGCAGACAGTACACAACTGGTTTTCTGATAATGACGTGCAAAACATCTTTAATTTATCCGACTGCAATGTAATCCATACTAAAAAACTAATATTGTTTCCATTTTATGTTCCGCTGATGTCATATATTCTTAACAAATATATTGCCCGCCTCCCCTTACTGCGTCATCTTACTATGAGCCGTTTGACTATAGCTTATCCCAGACAGCACAGAAAAAAGGAATATTCTGTTTCGGTTGTCATCCCCTGCCGCAATGAAGCAGGTAATATTCAGAGCGCGGTAGAACGAATGCCTGAACTCGGTTCTCATACTGAAATTGTTTTTTGCGATGACAAATCAACTGACACTACGGTTGACGAAGTACATGCAATGCAGAAAAAATATCCAGACAAAGATATTAAATTAGTAAATGGTCCCGGTATCTGTAAAGCGGAGAACGTCTGGACTGGTTTTGACGCGGCAAGCGGAGATATTCTAATGATTCTTGATGCTGACCTCACAGTCATTCCTGAGGAATTACCTTATTTCTATGAAGCTATCGCCCGCGGATATGGCGAATTCATTAACGGTTCGCGTCTAGTATATCCTCTACACGATGACGCAATGCGTATATTCAACATTATCGGCAATAAGTTCTTTTCATTGCTCTTTACCTATATTCTTGATTCCTCAATCAAAGACACTCTCTGCGGCACTAAAGTAATGTGGGCGGAAGACTTTAAGAAAATCAAAGCTTTACGTGGAAGCTGGGAAATTCAAGACCGCTGGGGCGATTACGAACTGATTTTCGGCGCGGCTAAAAATCATCTCAAAATTATTGACCTGCCGGTTCATTATATGGAAAGGACTTATGGCGAAACTAAGATGACTAATCGTTTTAAAAACGGCTGGATAATGCTCAAAATGAGCATAGCTTCTCTATTTAAAATTAAATTTCATTAATCTCTGGAGTGTATTATGGATATTGCTGTTGTTACAGGTTCCGCTGGGCTGATTGGCGCTGAAGCTGTTAGATTTCTGGCAAATAAAGG
>JAHOYW010000076.1 GCA_019038735.1 Victivallales bacterium
GAAATATATCGAAGAAAAATTCAACACTGATAAAAAACCTGTTGATTTTGTCTTCCATGGCGGTTCCGGTTCCAGTCCTGCTGAAATCAAAGAAGCTATTTCTTACGGCGTAATCAAAATGAATATTGATACAGATACTCAATGGGCAAGCTGGAAAGGTGTCCTAGAATTCTATAAAGCTAACGAAGCTTATTTGCAAGCTCAGCTCGGTAATCCTGATGGAGCCGACAAGCCTAATAAGAAATTCTATGATCCACGTGTATGGCTCCGCAAAGCACAAGAGTCAATGGTTGCACGCGTAGTACGAGCTTTTGAAGAATTAAACTGCGTAGGCAAAAACTAATTCTAATATAAAAGTATTATAAAAAAAAGACCGTTTGATTAAATTCAAACGGTCTTTTTGCTTTATTATACCGAATCCAAAACAAACAGCACGGCTAGGGACAGCCGTGGCTACATTGCATAACATGGAATAATGTAGCCGCCTCTGTCTCCAGAGGCGCAGGAGGGAGTAACTATCCCTTAGATTATGATTTATTCACAACCGCAACCGCAATCATCGTCGCAGTTTGCTTTGGTCTCGCAACTGTCGCCGCAATCAGCACTGTCACAGCCGCAACCGCATCCACCGCCCATGAAATGATCGCGCATTTTGTCGAGAACACCATCTACTGTGAAACCGAACTTATCAGCCAGTACGCTATATGGAGCAGAAGCACCGAAATGATCTATGCCGATCGCTAAACCGTAAGTGCCGGTGAAACGATGCCAGCCGAATGTTGAAGCCGCTTCTATAGAAACTCTTGCCATGCAGTCTGACGGCAGGATTGCTTCCTGATATTCAGCACTTTGTTCTAGGAATAATTCTTGTGAAGGCATTGAGACGACACGAACTTTTGTACCGCCTTCGCGAACTTTTCCCGCTACGTCTAAAGCCAGATTGACTTCAGAACCGGATGCCATGAGAATCATATCGAAATCTTCTTCGTCGCTCAATACATAAGCACCTTTGACTAGATCAACCTTTTCCGCTAATTCAGGAGCAAATGGTTCAAGATTCTGACGAGTCAGGAGTATTGCTACCGGACCATCACATTTTAATGCGGTTGCCCAGGCGTGCGCGACTTCGTTAGCTTCCGCGGGACGGATTACTGTGAAGCCCGGAATAGTACGGAGCATCGCGATTTGTTCGATTGGTTCATGAGTCGGTCCGTCTTCGCCGACGTAGAATGAATCATGAGTGAATACATATATTTCATGCAGTCCCTGGATTGCCGCCAAACGCATTGCCGGTTTCATGTAGTCAGAGAAAACAAAGAATGTTGAAGTGTAGGGAATGATTGTTTCGTACAATGCCATACCGTTACCAGCCATACCCATTGCCAATTCACGAACCCCAAAATGCAGGTTGCGTCCGCCGTAGTTTTCAGGAGCGAAGCTGTCAGCACTTTTGATGTCGGTTTTGGTTGAAGGAGCTAGGTCAGCCGCGCCGCCGACTAGGGCAGGGACTAATTCCGAAGCACGTTGGAGGATAGTTCCGCCGGACGCGCGAGTTGCGACTGCTTTGTCAATCGGAGCAACTTTAAGGAGTTCTTCGAGCAGGTTTTCCGGGACTTTACGGTTCATCATGCTGGAAATTGTTTTAGCTGATTCAGGATTGGCTTCAAGGAAAGAGTTGAATTTTTTATCCCATTCAGCCGCGTCCGCAGTCAAGGCTTCAACACGTTCAGCACAGAATTTTTGAACTTCAGGCAATACTACAAAATCTCCTTCCGGCATGCCGAGGTTCTTTTTAGTCGCGAGGATTTCATCATCACCGAGAGGTTCGCCATGCGCGGAGGCAGTACCTTGTTTGTTAGGAGCTCCGAAACCGATTTTGGTGCGTCCAACGATTAAAGTAGGACGACCATCAGATTCCACTGCTTCAGCTAAAGCCGCATCGCATTGAGCGATGTCATTGGCGTCTTCAACGTGAATCACGCGCCAGCCGTAAGCTGTAAAACGCGCGCCTACTTCTTCGGAGAAGGCTAAGTCTGTAGAACCTTCTATAGTGATAGAGTTATCATCGTAGAAACAGATGATATTATCCAGTTTTAAATGTCCGGCCAGTGAACCAGCTTCAGAAGTAGTTCCTTCCATCATACAGCCGTCACCGCTGATGATGAAAATCTTGTTGTCAACCAAATCAGTTTTATCCAGTCCGGTATTTGCCGCGAAATATTTATTTGCCATCGCCATTCCGACACCGGAAGCGAATCCACTGCCCAATGGACCGGTAGTAACATCACAGCCGGCGGTATGATTGTATTCAGGATGTCCGGGAGTTTTGCTGCCCCACTGACGGAATTGTTTGAGTTCATCCATCGGCAAGCCGTAGTCGAAAAGATGCAGTAGAGAGTATTGGAGCATAGAACCATGACCGGCGGAGAGGATAAAACGGTCACGACCCAGCCATTTAGGGTTTTTCGGATTATGGCGCATGTATTTGTACCACAAAGTGAATGCGAAGTCAGCACATCCCATTGGCATACCGGGGTGACCTGATTTTGCTTTTTGAATTGCTTCAGCAGATAAAACACGTACTGTATTAGCAGAAAGTGTTGCGAGTTTTTGATCCATCATCTTAAACATCCTTGTTTTTTTATTGATTTTATTGGAAAATGTCTGTAAAACGAGTTATTTATAATATATCGTCAATAATCACTTCGCTTAAAAATGACGAAGACATAATTAACACCAATTTGGTAAAAAATCAAGTTATGACAGAAAGATTTATAAGCTCTACATTAAATAAAAAAGATAAAAAGCAGGATAATAAGCTGCGTCCGTTAAAATTCGAGGATTTTCCCGGACAGACCAAGGTCAAGGAAAGACTGGAATTATATGTCGAAGCCGCTAAAGGGCGCAAAGAACCGCTCGGACATCTTTTGCTCAGCGGACCTCCGGGGCTTGGTAAAACCACTTTGGCATACATCATCGCCAATGAAAAAGGCGCGAATATCAAGACTTCAAGCGGACCGATTATTGATAAACCCGGTGATCTCGCCGGGCTTTTGACCTCTTTGGAGGATGGTGATATATTATTTATTGACGAAATTCATCGTTTAAATACAACGGTTGAGGAATATCTTTACAGTGCTATGGAAGATTTTTTCATCGACATCATTCTGGAGCAAGGTCCAGGATCACGTTCGGTGCGCTTGAATCTGCCGCGCTTTACATTACTTGGAGCGACAACCCGGCAGGGAATGCTGTCCGCTCCTCTGCGTTCACGTTTTGGCTTGGCATGCCGTCTGGATTATTATGACGCGCCGGAATTGAAGCAGATAGTTGAACGTTCCGCGAAAATTCTTAATATTCAAGTTGATCCTGAGGGTGCCTCGGAAATTGCCGGACGTTGTCGTGGAACACCTCGTATCGCCAATAATTTATTATGCTGGACCCGTGATTACGCGCAAGTCAGATCAAATAATGTTGTCAATTCAGAAAATGCTTCCTTAGCTTTGGAAATGCTTAATATCGACGAAAACGGTTTGGACGAAATGGATAACCGTATTCTTGAAACGATTATCCATAATTTCAACGGCGGTCCGGTCGGTTTGAAAAATATATCCGTTTCCGTCAGCGAAGACGAAAACACTATCGAGGAAGTTTACGAGCCATTCCTAATTCAGGAGGGTTTCATGGTGCGTACCCCGAAAGGCAGAACAGCAACCCCCAAAGCTTGGCGGAAATTAGGTTTAAATCCCAAATCCAAAGACACCCAGGCTGACTTGTTTTAAATCTGTTGAGATTGGGGGAAAAGAAACCCCCTTTTCTTTTTCAAAAACTTTAAAAGCGAGGCAAAAGATTTTTTTGTTTTTTTGAAATATAAGCTAAAAAAAGCTAAAAAGCAGATTTGACCCTAGCACCTCATTTTTTCTTCAAAAATGCCATTCCCGGTCCAAGATTTCCTATAGACCTTTCAATAAATCCATAACGACTGTACCATGACTCCATCCCTTTTGCGGAGAATAGGGCAATAAACGCCGTTGGGCTTGCATTCATCTGGATATAATTCATGATGGCATCCATCATTTTCGTTCCGTATCCATTACGCTGGCACTCTGGTAGCACAATTACATCTTGCACATAGAAGACCAAAGCTCCATCTCCAATAACACGACCGCTACCAACGCATTTTCCGTTTTCTTCGACACACACAGCATAAAGCGTTTTTTCAAGAGCCGCAGTCACAGCAACATTCTCCGGAATCGACCAACCAGCAGCATGTCTCAATGAGATAAACTCTTCTTGTGTAGGCAAACGTTCTATTATTTGATTATTGTTCATATTTTTTTTACCGAACATATACTCTATTGAATTGATATTTATAATTGGCTTTCGCTTCGCTTCACTGTCAACATTTGTTGGCATCTGCGGCTAAAGCCTTGTGTAAGCAAAGTTTGTTATTGAAAACGGAATTTTCGATAATTTCACTATAATTACGATACATGATGCCTGTTTAATAAATTAACATGATATTAATCATTTTCAATAATTACGAGTAATTATTTATTAATAGTACGCAACAGAAAACGCAATTTCACGTGGAAATTAGGACTGAATCAAAAAGTAAAAGATACTCACCCAAAATTGTTTTAGTTCATTATGATATTTGAAGTAAAAAATATACGATTATCCCAATCACTGAAAGAGCGGATATGATTAGCAGAATTAATAGTTTTAAACCGCTGTGGCGATCTTTGTTGGCGTTAAAAATTACTGGAGGAGGTTCGTGAGATTCCTCCACTTTTGTATCGACTTCAAGTTTTTTAGTTTGCAGAAAAGGTTCATTTTCAATCTGCTCTTGTTTACCCAACGAAATCGGCGCGTTGATATTTGCTTTTTTTTTGCTTTTTATGTCATCCCATTTCTTTGCTTTTATCTTTTTGGATGAACTGTAAGTTCCGGCTAAAACAGCATCAATATCGGCGAGGACATAGTTCCAGTCGCTTTGGCGGTCATTGCGGTCATTTGACAGCATTTTAGTTATGAGATCTGAACACCCCTCGGATAAATAAGGATTTCGTATTGTCGGCGGCGAAAATGTCTTCTCCTCCTTATTGAAAATCGCGTTTGCTATAATTTTATCAGTAAAAGGCAGCATCGCCGTAAGCATTTCGTATAAGCTTACACCCAGAGAATAAATATCCGTTCTTAAATCAAGCTTGACATTGCCAAGGGATTGTTCGGGACTCATGTATTGAGGTGAACCAACAATTATCGATCCGTCAGGCGAAGGTTCATTTTCTGAGTATATTTTGGAAATTCCCATATCCATCAGGTAGGGTATGCGGTAGCGGTCAATCATAATATTGCCAGGTTTGATATCGCAATGCAGGAGCTGATGCTGTTCCCAGGCGTAACACAAAGCCGAAGCGATAACCCGCACGATATTCAGTGCTTCGCGTTCCGGCATCATGCCGTCTATTCTGATTTTATCCTGCAACTCAATGCCGTCAACAAATAAAGTTGCCAGATAATAATAATTCCCGGAACTGCTTGCTGTATATGCTGTGATAATATTAGGATGTTGCAAACGCCCGGTTAGCATCGCTTCATTTAAAAAGCGCGTGACAAATTCTTTGTCGTTGGATAATTCCGGCGAAAGTATTTTTAAAGCGACATCGCGCTTCATGGACAGCTGTTTCGCTTTCCAAACTTCTCCCATTCCGCCTGTGCCGAGTTTATCAAGCAAAACAAAATCATCTATACGCAAACTTTTATGCAGGCATTGCGGAGCTTCTTTATTTGGATTATTTTTATTATGCTCAGAATTCATATAAGAGTTCAATTTATCCTTCTATTTTTGCTAACTTACTTGTATTATAGTGCAAATGAGTAAAAATTACAAAGGAAGCAATGAAAATAAACTTGACCGCTTAATACGGATTCATTATGTTGAACTGGCTGAAAATTAAAAATATGGCGTTAATCGAATCTCTTGATGTGGAATTCGGCGAGGGCTTCAATGTTGTTAGCGGAGAAACCGGTGCCGGTAAATCTATCCTGCTTGGAACTATCGCTCTGCTTCTCGGTGAGCGTGCTGACAAAGGTCTTATTCGCAGTGGGACGGAACGTTGTGAGATTGCTGCTGCTATCAGCGTTAAAGCTGACATCCAGAATACACTTTTAGCCGCGCTCGAGCAAGCTGATATTCCTTTTGAAGCAGAATTCAGCGAAATACAGTTGCGCCGTGTGATTGGCAAAACATCAAATCGAAATTATATAAATGATACTCCGGTAACCCTTCAGACTTTGAAAAATATCGGTAATTTCCTAGTTGACATTCACGCCGCGAACGAACATCAATCTTTATTGAGTCGCACGACTCAGCTCGATATCCTTGACCGCTTCGGGAAACTTGACGCATCGACTGGTCAATGCCGGGATTTATGCAAAGAACTCAAGGCACTGCACAGCGAACGCGAAAAAACTTTTGCCGATATGCCGTCCTCTATAGAAGCTGAGCATCTCAAAATGATCGTCGAGGAAATTCAAAAAGTTTCTCCTGAAGCGGATGAGGACGAACACTTAAGTGTCAAGCATTCACTGGCGGCAAATTCAAAAAGCATCCTTGAATTAAGCAGTCGCGCCGCTATGCGGCTTTGTGATTCTGAAGAATCTATTGTCGATAAACTCGGCGAAGTATATCGCGATATTCAGGAACTTGCGCACATTGATTCAGCCAAAGCTGATCCCTTGTTGACCGCATGCGACCAGATTGTTGAACAAGTTCGGGATCTATCTTATGAAATTGAAAATTACGCTTCAAATATTGAACTTGACGAAGAGGGCTTTCGCAATCTCGAAAACCGCCTGACGGATCTGCAAAGCATCAAACGCCGTTACGGTCCGAGCTTGGAAAGAGTTTTGCTCGAATGTGAAAAAGCTCAGGAACGTTTAGTGGTTTATAGTGATGTTGAAAAACTGCGTCAGGAATTTAAGAAAAAGGAAGATGATTTATTCACGAAACTCAAAACCACCGCCAAAAAGCTTTCTAAGGAACGGATAAAATCGGCAAAAGATTTTTGTCGGCAGGTAGAAGATAAATTAAAAGTTTTAGGATTTCTACAGGCTGAACTGGATATTTCATTTAGCGAAATCGAGCCGACAGAACGCGGTATGGATAGAATTGAGTTTTTATTTTCCGCGAATCCCGGCGAAAAAATCCAGCCATTACGCAATATCGCCAGCAGTGGTGAGATTTCGCGGGTCATGCTTGCCTTGAAAACAGTTTTAGCGGATGCCGACACTATTCCAGTATTGATTTTTGACGAAATAGATGTCAATATCGGCGGCAAAACAGCCAGTCAAGTCGGTAAAGAACTATTAAATCTTTCAGCAAGCCGGCAGATATTATGTATTTCACATTTAGCTCAGGTAGCCGCTTGCGGTCAATATCATTATGCCGTTGTCAAAAACGTCAATTCAGGCAGAACAAGCTCAACAATAAAACGCTTGGATACAGACAGCAGGACAGCGGAAATCGCCCGCATGTTAGGAGACACTAAAGCCGCTCAAGTACACGCAAAAGAACTTCTTAGTTTATAAAAATAAACCATGTTTGTAGTTCCGCCTTTAGGCGGCGCTTTTCAGCACCTTTAGGTGCGATTTGCTATACATCTACTTTTATCCTGATACCAATTTGCAATCTAAGAGATAGTATCTTCGATGCGATGAATTTTTGGAGGGCGAGACTCCGTCGAGCCGAGCATTAGCGACATTTGCGGCTCGACGGAGTCTCGCCCTCCAAGTAAAATTCGATAGTTGAGATTTTTTAATACAGTCAAATTGATTGGTTGTTTACTGCCTTTATACCAATTCGCTTTCTATTATAGACCCATCCAACAAAAAGAAGAGAGAGATTTA
>JAHOYW010000259.1 GCA_019038735.1 Victivallales bacterium
TGTTTATACAGAGAAATAATGTAGCTCAAGCGTCTCGCTTGAGAATATACACAAGCGAGACGCTTGTGCTACATTAAAAAATTATAGGAAATGAATAATGGTTGATTTGACTGTAGACTTAGGAAAATTTAAAATAGCTAATCCGGTAATGACCGCCTCCGGGACTTTTGGTTATGGATTTGAATATAAAGATTATTACGATTTAACCGAGCTCGGCGCGGTAGTTGTCAAAGGCATAGCGACCAAGCCAAGTCACGGCAACCCTACCCCGCGCGTAGCGGAAGTCGCCAGCGGCATGTTAAACGCCATTGGTTTACAGGGACCGGGAGTTGATAAATTTTTAAACGGTGCTGAATACATGCCCTTTTTGCGCACAACAGGCGCGACAGTGATAGTCAACATCTGGGGCAAGAGCATCGAGGAATATTGTGATGTAGCAGCTCGTCTGGACGCTGAAAGCGAAGGTATCGCGGCACTTGAAATAAATATTTCCTGCCCGAACGTCAAAGAAGGTGGAGTCGCTTTCGGTACAGATTTAAAACTAGCGCATAAAGTTGTTTCAGAAATACGCAAAGTAACAACTTTACCCTTAATCACCAAACTCAGCCCGAATGTTACCTGCATAGCGGATTTCGCGCGAACGGTCGTTGACGCCGGGTCAGATATGGTTTCACTGATAAATACCTTGACCGGCATGGCAATCAATGTCGAAACCCGCCGTCCATACATCGCCAATCTGACCGGCGGCCTAAGCGGTCCGGCAATCAAGCCCGTAGCTGTAAGGATGGTTTACGAAGTCGCGCAAGCGGTAAAAGTTCCAATAATCGGCATGGGCGGAATCATGAGCGGCGATGACGCAGTGGAATTTCTCCTTGCCGGAGCCAGTGCCGTAGCGGTAGGAACAGCAATCTTTGTCGATCCCTATGCCCCAATCAAAGTAATCAAAGGTATAGAAGATTACCTCGAACGTCAGGGTTGCAAAAGCGTTAGTGAAATTGTCGGCGCAATGGTAAATGTAACAAAATAAAACAAGAGGAGATATAATGAAGAAACTTACATCGAAAATGACATTTTTTAATAAACGAGTATTTCCCTGCATGTGGTTCGGATTTTTAGTTTTTTTTGTTATTGGCGTTTTTACTTCCGCATTTTCTAGCAATAACACAGATAAGCCCGGGATTTTGTTTTTATTCGTACCTGTATTTATGGCTGTTTTTGGATATTTCATAATGAAAAAGCTGGTGTTTGACCTAATTGATGAAGTATATGATGAAGGCTCAAACCTTCTATTTAAAAATGCAAAAAAGCAGGTTAGAGTTAATCTGAATGATATTAAAAATGTAAGCTACACAAGCATGGGGAATCCTCCAAGAGTAACAATTAGTTTAAGAGAAGAGACTATTTTAGGGAAAGAATTAACTTTTTCTCCACCAGGAAGTTTTACTCCTTTCACAAAAAATAAAGACATTGAAGATTTGATTGATCGTATTGATAAAGCAAAAAACTCAAAACAGTAAACGCGATATAGAACCGAAAAAGAATACGTTTTTTACTCTACCACTGTCGCTTGACTGGTATCTCCCTCAAGCACTTGCTCCAAACTTTCCGGGTCGGAGAAGTTAAATACTATGATCGGGAGCTCGTTATCACGGCACATTGAGAATGCGGTGGAATCCATTATCGCTAATTTACGGCTCAAAGTTTCCTCAAATGAGATTGTTTCAAAACGTTCGGAGTCAGGATATAATACCGGGTCGGCTGAATAAATCCCATCTACTTTAGTGGCTTTTAAAACAGCGTCGCAATCGGTTTCCAATGCGCGCAGAGCCGCAGTGGTATCAGTGGTAAAAAATGGACTGCCGGTGCCGCCGGCAAAAATTACAACTTTGCCTCTTTGTAAAGCTTTGATCGCAGTTTCACGATTGAAACGATTGGCAACAGGCTCCATTGGGATTGAGCTTTGAACTTCAGCTCCAACTCCTGCCGCGTCAAAAGCGTCTTTTAAGCAAAGCGCGTTCATTACGGTCGCTAACATTCCCATGTAATCAGCTGTAACCCGATCCATACCGTTGCCCGATCCGATTTTACCGCGCCAAATATTACCAGCTCCGCAGACTAAGGCGACTTCAATACCGTTGTCGATTACAGTTTTTACTTTGTCAATGATAAGACTCACGGCTTCGGCGGAAAATGAAGTTTGTCCTTGTCCTTTGAGAGCTTCGCCACTGATTTTCAATAATATTCTTTTATACTTGTAAGATTTTTCCATAATTCCACCGCAGTTAATAATTGATTGATTGTTAATACATAATAAAAATATCTGTTTTATCGGCTATAGCAAATCGAAAAGTGATATTTTTATTCTTATATGCTGTTTTTTTGCAAAAGTATTTGTATATTAAATAAGAATCTGATAATTTTAACTGTAAGGAAAATATTATTTATGGAAATATCTGATAAAATAAAAGTTGGAGTCGTCGGTGTCGGCGCTCTTGGTCGTCATCATGCCCGTCTTTACAATCTCAACGAAAATGCTGATGTTGTCGGCATTTATGATGTTGATACTGAAAACGCGCAAAAAGTCGCCGATGAATTCGACTTAAAAGTTTATACTGATATAAAAAAATTAGCTGATGACTGCGAAGCATTCAGCGTAGCTGTTCCCGCGAATTACCACATGGAAACTACTATACCACTGCTTGAAATGGGCAAACACGTTCTTGTTGAGAAACCTTTGGCGGCAACAGCCGCGGAAGGGAGAATTATGTTGGATGCCGCACAGAAAAATAAAGTTGTTTTCGGAGTCGGACATACTGAGCGTTTTAATCCGGCAATGGATTATCTGGTAAAACACAGCGGCAATACTTGTTTTATCGAAGTACACCGCTTAGCACAATATCCTCCAGCTCGCCCGGGACAGCATCGCCGCGGCACAGAGGTCAGTGTTGTTCACGACTTAATGATTCATGACCTTGATTTGATTTTGGAAACCGTGGATTCTGAAGTCGAGCGTTTCGACGCAGTCGGAACCGCTGTTCTCAGCGAGACCGAGGACATCGTAAACGTCCGTATTAAATTCAAAAACGGTGCTGTCGCCAATGTTACAGCCAGCCGTATCAGTGAAGAACTGCAGCGTAAATTCCGCGTCTTCCAGGATGATGCTTATATATCTATGGACTATGGCAATAACTCAGGCGTGGTCGTCAAGAAAAACAAACTTGGTCTAGTGCGTAAAAATGTCAGTCTTGACCCTAAAAATGCTCTAGCGGCTGAACTTGAAGACTTTATTTCCGCCATCAAGAAAACAAAAGCCACCGGTAATATCGTCGATCCTAAAGTTTCCGGCATGGACGGACTAAAGGCTTTACAATTAGCCGAAGATATCGTTAGCGAGATCAGGCGTTACAACGACACATATGCAAGAGAACATGAATACGCCATCAAAAATTAATCTTTTTCTAAAAGTCACAGGACATTGTGAAAATTCTTATCACAAGATAAAAACGCTTTTCATGCCTTTGGAAGATCCTTCGGATGAAATAAAGATTGATTTTAATGTATCAACAGGCATAAAAATAATTTGCGACACGCCGGAAGTACCGCTTGACGAACGCAATTTATGTCATAAAGCCGCCGCTAAATACGCTGAATCCGGCGGAATAACTCCAAATTGGGAAATTACTATTGTTAAAAATATTCCCATTGCCGGTGGTATGGGCGGCGGAAGTTCTGATGCCGCCGCGGTTCTGCGAATACTCAATGAGAAGTATCAAAAATTAAATATCGAAGAGCTCACAGCTATCGCTTTACAATGCGGCGCGGATGTACCGTTTTTTCTTAATCCGCGTCCTGCTCTAGCTGAAGGAGTCGGAGATGTATTTAAATATCCAAAACAAAAATTTCCTGAAATAGCTTTATTATTAATAAATCCCGGCTTCCCGATTTCCGCCGCATGGGCATACAAAAATCTTTCTCCAGATACTATCGGAGAACCAGCAGACGGCTACGAACAAAAAATACTGAAAGCTCTACAGGAAAACAATCTGGAAATACTTGCCAAATTAATAAGCAATGATTTATCGATTGCCGCTTATAAGAAATTTCCAATATTAAAGATTCTCAAAGAAGAGCTATTGAGGTCAGGAGCCGCGGTGGCAGAAATCAGCGGTAGCGGTCCAACGCTATTCGCATTATTCGAAAGCTCAGAAAAATGCGATGAAGCAGAAAAGTTATTTAAGGGTAATTACCCACAAATGACTATAATCAAGTCAAGTATGAAGCATCTGCAATAAACCAAAATGGAGGGCGAGACTCCGTCGAGCCGAGTATTAGCGACATTTCCGGCTCGACAGAGTCTCGCCCTCCATAAAATCATCGCATCGGAGATACTCCATGTTTAAAGTTTTCAGCGGTCGCGAAGCAGGTTGCTCCTGCGACTACTTGGGAACGCTGGCGCGGGAAAGATTTGCTTTTGACAGCTCGACCGCTCACACCTTTTTTGAAAATCGCTTTGCTTTTTCAAAAAAGTCTCGCTATTCGAGTATTGAATTGGTCTAATGCGCGGCAAGCCGCTTAAGTTTCGCCAATTGGAGATTGGCGACAAGCGTTCCGCCGCTTGACCGCGTCCAAAGGTCAATTTGGATTTTTTTATTTGGGCTCTATACGGTCAAAACCACATAATGGTCGCAATACTTCAGGAATGATTACTGTTCCGTCTTCGAGCTGATTATTTTCCAGAATCGCTATCGCTACACGGTCGGTTACCGCTGTGGCACTAATCGTATGGACAAATTGATTTTTGCCGTCATCGTCTTTGTAACGAATATTCAGACGGCGGCTTTGGAAATCAGTCAAATTGGTGTTTGAAGTAATTTCACGGTAAGTATTGAATCCGGCAAACCAAGCTTCAATATCATATTTTTTATAACCAGGCGCACCCATGTCGCCAACACAAACATTGACTACCCGATAAGCTAAGCCAAGCTCTCTTGCGAGATGTTCTTCGTTTGCTAGACATTCTTCGTGATATTTCGGTGAATCTTCCGGTTTGCAGAATACGATTTGTTCTACTTTGTGAAACTGATGCACACGGAAAATTCCACGTGCCGCCTTACCATAACTACCTGATTCCGTACGGAAACAAGGCGAGAATGAACAATATTTTAATGCCAAATCATCAGCATTGAGGATTTCATCAGTATGATAACCGACCAAAGTTTGTTCAGATGTTCCGATCAAGGAAAGGTCTTCACCTTCAAGCGAGTAAGTCTGATCCGCGAAAAATGGCAAATATCCGGTACCGAAAAGAGTACGTTCCTTCGCCGCGCAGGGAGTAAAAAATGAAGTAAAACCACGCTTAATCAATTCATTCTGTGTCCAGAAAAATAATGCGTTGCAAAGTTGCGCTCCTTTTCCTTTCCAGTAATAAAAACCTGATTGAGCAACTTTAGCTCCGCGTTTGGTATCAATGATGTCTAAAATCTCACCAAGTTCCTGATGGTCGCGGACTTTGAAATCAAAAGTCGGAATTGTTCCTTCTTTGCGCAGTTCAAGATTTGCTTCGTCAGAATGTCCTGCCGGTACATCGTCAGCCAAAAGATTCGGCAACCAGCTCATTTTTTCATGGAGAATCGAATTTGTCGCGTTCTGCTCAATTTCAAGATGAGCCAATGTTTCTTTCAACTCTTTGACTTGTTCACGCGCCGCGGGATTATCGCGGCATTCTTTGCTCAAACGGTTACGTTCCGCCCGCAAGTTTTCAACTTCCTGCGTAAGTTCACGGTTTTTGACGTCAAGTTCGATGATAACATCAATATCAATATCATCCCCGCGACGTTCGCATGAGCTTTTAATTAGTTCAGGATTTTCCCTGATAATTTTAATATCAATCATTTTATACTCCTTAGAAAGACGGCATAGGGAAAGCACTGGCGAAAGCCTTTACTTCCTCGCGTAATGCCGCTAATGCCGCTTCATCGTCTTTGACTTCTACCGCACGTTCGATAAATTCGGCTATTTTAACCATTTCCGCTTCCTTCATACCGCGAGTCGTAACCGCTGGAGTACCGATACGGATTCCGCTGGTTACGAATGGTTTTTCAGGATCAAACGGAATCATATTTTTATTGACTGTAATCAAGGCTTCATCCAGAACGTTGGCAACAATTTTGCCGGTAACATTCTTCGGGCGCAAATCAACGAGCATTAAGTGATTATCAGTTCCGCCTGAAACGATTCTAAAACCGCATTTTGTCAATTCTTCCGCGAGAACTTTCGCGTTGACACAAACTTGTTCCTGATAAGCTTTAAAATCATCGCTCATTGCTTCTTTAAAACAGATAGCTTTGGCGGCAATAACGTGTTCCAGAGGGCCGCCCTGTAGTCCGGGAAATACTTTGGAGTTGATTTTTTTGATATGTTCTTCTTTACATAAAATCAGCCCGGAACGCGGCCCGCGCAGAGTTTTGTGTGTAGTAGTAGTAACAACGTCAGAATATGGTATCGGGCTCGGATGTGCGCCTGTAGCAACCAGTCCGGCGATATGCGCCATGTCCACAAACAGATAAGCACCGACACTATCAGCGATTTCACGCAAACGAGGGAAGTCTATTGTGCGTGGATAAGCACTTGCGCCGGCTAAAATCATTTTAGGCTGGCATTCTTTAGCTAAGCGTTGAATTTCATCATAGTCAAGCATTTCAGTTTTAGGATCAACACCGTAAGGTACGATATCGTAGAGCATGCCGCTGAAGTTCATCGGATGTCCATGAGTCAAATGTCCACCGTGGTCAAGGCTCATCGCCAAAACTGTATCGCCGGGCTGAACTAGGGCAAAGTAAACTGCCATATTAGCTTGACTGCCAGAATGCGGTTGAACATTAGCGGCTTCGGCTCCGAATAATTCGCAAGCGCGTTCAATAGCCAAAGTTTCCACCTGATCAACAAATTCACAACCGTTATAATAACGTTTGCCAGGTAAGCCTTCCGCGTATTTGTTAGTCAAAACAGAACCTTGCGCCGCGCGAACCGCGCAGGAAGTAAAGTTTTCAGAAGCAATCAATTCAATTCCATCGCGCTGACGGTCAGCTTCTCGATCAATCATAGCGGCTATCTCAGGGTCAGCTCCACGAAGCGCGGCAATATCATCATAAGATTTTTCTTCAATTTTTTCGAGACGGCGTGTATGACGATCTTCATTACTATAAGGAGTCGCGAGCCAGGCGTCAACGATTTCCATCATGCCGGCTGTATCGAGATTATCGCCGGATAAGACGAGAACATTACTGCAATTATGCGAGCGTGAACTTTTCGCGGCATCAACACTAGCTACGAGTGCCGCGCGGACGTAATTGTAACGATTGGCGTTAATCGACATGCCGATTCCACTACGGCAAATCAGAATTGCGCAGTCAGCATCGCCTGAATAAACAGCTTTTGCCGCTTTGTTGGAAAAATCCGGGTAATCATCAGATGAGTCCAATTCATAAGGTCCCATATCTGTAACTTTTATATTTTTGCCAGCCAGAGCGCACAACAACTCTTTTTTCAATTCAAAACCGCCGTGATCTGTTCCGACAGCCACGGTAAGATCTTTTCCAAACCAATCTTTAATTTGTTCCATTATTTGCCTCGTTATTTTGCAATTTGCAGAAACAGCCTATCCAATGCCTGTTTCATTTGTTCAAAACATTCTTTATAAACCGCGTAACTGCCGCCAAAAGGGTCAGCCACATTGCCGCCTATAGAAAAATCCAATAATAATTTTGTTTTTGCCTCAAGTCCCGGGTCAATACTCACGACTTGCAGCCGATGTCCTTCCGTCATAGTAAAAATATGGTCAATATCTTTCACTAATTCCCGCGTCAATACTGTACTGCGATGATT
>JAHOYW010000370.1 GCA_019038735.1 Victivallales bacterium
CTATGGAACCAGTTAAAGCGAGACGCTGATTGCTTTTGACTACTTCGGGATGAATATGGTACATATAAAAACCTACAAAGAGCATTAGTATAAAGCTCCAAGCCAGTTTTTTAATAATTTTCTGGACAGAATCGGTTTCCTCGAGACGGTTCTGGTATTCTTTAGCGTAAGTTGCTGTGCAATCAAGGTCTTTTTGTGTGATTTTTTGATTCATTGAGATGATTACGTCATTCTTCTGGACTTCAATTTTAACCGGAGTTATATTTTTCACCGCTTCCCGTTGCTTCAGCGCGAGCATCTCAGAATCAAGACGCAAGTTTCCTTGTGAACCGATTATAATTTTAAAAGCTTTGACTAGAGTCTTCTGCAAAGAATCTCTCGCTTTGCCGGGAGAATAGTATTTAAGGACAATTTTTACAATCTGCTTTGCCGATTCCGCTGGATCAGGAATAAGTAAAGCCGCTTTGGGAAGCCTGTCGCGGTTGGCTGAATCAATTATCCTGACTTGCTGACCAACTTTATAATTATTCTTCTCACTACGGCTGAATATTCCGGCACTTAAAACAGCCGTTAATTCTTTTGAAAATTGCTCGCGAGCTATTTTATTTTGAATCAACTGATAGACCAGATCTAAAGAGGGTGTATTCAATTCGTCCAGCAGAGCACCAAAATCTTTATCTCGAGGAGGCATTTTCTGTTTATTTTTGATGGCATTGGCGCGTGCCGCCACTAGCGCAAAGAATCCTTCGAGCAGTTCCTGCGGACGCTTAAAGGTACTGCTGACAATCTTAAAATAAAGTGGAACGGATTCCCGGGCTTCTTTTCTGAGTTGCTTTGTTTTTTGATTATTTGTATAAACAAAAGAAAAATCCGCAAAAACAGTTTTTGGAGCCTGTTGGTCCAGAATCAAAGGAGCGTTAACCGGACGCAAAGAAGGCAGAGTGAGCATCAAAGAGCAAACCGCCCAAAGGATAGCAAGCATAAACAAACCAAGCACTTTGGAGTGTTCCGCGGCGTCAGACAAAGGACTATCGGTGCGGCGTTTTCGTGATCCAAGCAGTCCACGTTGTTCCATGCGGCGTTTGTTCAGTTGTTTTTCAATAAGATTTTTAAACCAGTTAAACACTTTCTTTTTTCCCCTCATGATAGGCGTTGATTATTTTTTCTACAAGCATGTGACGGACAACATCTTTTGAGCTGAACTCAGCTATGCCGATTTCTGGAATATCTCTAAGTATTTTTGCCGCGTGAACCAATCCTGAACTTTGTTTCTGTGGTAAATCTGTCTGTAAAGGATCTCCGGTAATTACACATTGAGAATCAAATCCCAAACGAGTTAAAAACATTAACATTTGTTCGGGAGTAGTGTTTTGAGCTTCATCAAGAATAATAAAAGCATTGTTTAAAGTTCTGCCACGCATAAATGCCAGTGGCGCGACTTCAATTACATTGCGTTCGATAAGCTCAGCGGCTTCATCAAAATCTAGCATGTCGTAGAGTGCGTCATACAGAGGACGTAAGTAAGGCATTATTTTTTCTTCAAGACTACCGGGGAGAAACCCCAAGTTTTCGCCGGCTTCTTTAGCTGGACGAGTTAGAATAATACGCGCGTAATTACCTTGCAGTAGTTCCGATACAGCCATTGCCATAGCAAGATAAGTTTTTCCGGTTCCGGCGGGACCGATGCCAAAGGCAATATCATTCTGGCGAATTGAACGTAAATAATTTAATTGAGCACGGCTTCGTGGAACAATATCCCGTTTTTTGGGGCCGACCTTTATTTTTTCAGAAAAAAGTTGTTTTAATTCACCGGCTGAGTCATTACTGAAAGCACGCAGGACTTGTTCAAAGTCATTTTGGTCAAGTTGGCGTTTGCGCAGTTGGCATACATTCGCGAGTTCATGGAAAAATTCTTTTGTGCGCTTTATTTTGTCTGCCTCACCGGTGATTTTAATCCAAAAATCCCGTGCGACTAAACTGACACCCAGTAGATTTTCTGTCAGTTTTAAGTTTCTCTGTGTACGACTCGCAAAAACTTCATGCAAAGTCATACCGTTTTCAAAATAAAATTTATTATCTTCATCCGTCATCGTTGATGAACTGAAAACTCCGTGTTTTATGGTAATGGAATCCGCAATGTCATTCCCGGCAGCACTCTGTTGGAGTCTTTGAGAATATCCGTGTTAGCGGCTTTTATTTTTCCCCATTTTCTACCGTCTTGATAAAGTTTTTTAGAAATACTCCAAAGAGTATCGTTCTTTTGAACAACATAAGCTTTGAATTTTTCATTTACATCAACAGTTGTTACTGTTTCAGATAATATTTTACCTTTTTTATCTTCAACAACTAGGTCTTCAACAATCACAGCTTCTTTATCTATTGTAGGCAAAGCATCTAACTCGGCAGGGATAAATTCAGTTGCGGGACTTTCGATTTTACCTTTTGTATTTGCGGGGGGAACTGTCTGCGGGCGTTTCCATGCGGGATAACTTTTTTTGATATAAGCTTCCCAACGTTTTTCTTCTGTCCCCAGTGGAGTTTCAGCCAGGCGCGGAGCACATCCGGCAGCGGCAATTAATAGAGCCAAAGCGGTCAAGCAGATATAAGATTTCATTATTTTACTCCCATGTTTATTGTCTGATAAATCTTTACAAAGGGCATTTCCCTATATATTACTATAAAGTAAAAGTTGATTAAAGCAAGCGACGGGAACACTAAAAAAACAAAAGTGTTACCCGTCGATTAAAATCAGCCTTCAAAACGCTTAAATAAGAGTGCGCCATTGTGTCCGCCGAAACCTAAGTTTAAGTTCAATGCCACTTTGACATCTTTTTCCTTAGCCTTGTTTGGAGTGTAATCAAGATCACATTCAGGATCAGGGGTTTCGTAATTAATTGTTGGCGGGATCAGACCGCTTTGTATAGCTTTTAAGCAAGCGATAGATTCAAAACCTCCAGCGGCACCAAGTCCATGACCGGTAGTACCTTTGGTACTGCTAATTGATACTGTTTCAGCAGCTTCGCCTAGAGCGCGTTTGATAGCTTTAGTTTCGTATTTATCATTCAAGCTGGTACTGGTACCATGCGCGTTGATGTAATCAATATCTTCAGGATTGACTCCTGCATGACGCATTGCCATTGATATAGCGCGGGCAGCTCCGTCACCTTCAGGATTTGGAGAAGTGATATGAAAAGCATCGCCCGTCGCGCCGTAACCGACAACTTCAGCAAGTATGGTGGCACCACGCTTTTTCGCGTGTTCAAGTTCTTCAAGAACTAATACTCCAGCACCTTCAGACATAACAAAACCATCACGATCAGCGTCAAAAGGACGACTTGCGTGCTGAGGATCATCATTTCTGGTGCTGAGGGCTTTCATTGAACTGAAACCCGCGAGTCCGATTGGAACAATAGAGGCTTCAGAACCGCCGGCAACCATAATGTCGGCATCATCCCGTTTAATCATCCAAAGGGCTTCACCAATTGAGTGAGTGGCTGTCGCGCAAGCGGTTACCAGTCCCATATTTGGTCCCTGAGCGTTATAACGGATTGAAAGGTTGCCTGCAGATAAATCTCCAATCATCATCGGAATGAGCAATGGAGAAACTTTTCCGGGTCCGCGGGCATCAAGAATAGTCTGTTGTTTAGTTATTGTTCCCAATCCACCGATACCACTGGATGTAACTACTCCGACACGAGTCGGCTCGATTCCAGCTTCAGCGACATTTTTTCCTAATCCTGCCTGCGCCATGGCTTCATCAGCCGCGGCAATTGCGTATTGACAGAAAAGGTCAAGTCGTTTGGCTTCTTTGAATGGAATATATTGAGTGATATCGAAATCTTTAATCTCACCAGCAATACGAGTGCGGTACTCGGAAACGTCAAAACGAGTTATTGGACCAATTCCACAACGTCCATTGCTGATAGAATCCCAAAACGCGTCAACGCTTTTGCCGACGCAGGAGATTATACCTGTTCCAGTTATTACTACTCGTCTGTCATTCATTAAATGACTCCTGTTTGGTTAAAATATAAAAAAATGGGTCACGCCATTATTTTGATGTGACCCATTAGATAAGCAAATTATTTGCCTGGAATAATATAATTATTCGCTGACCTGACTTGTGATATATTCAACAGCTTTACCAACTGTAGTCATTTTTTCAGCATCTTCATCAGGAATGTCTGCACCAAATTCTTCTTCCAAAGCCATAATCAATTCAACTTGATCCAAAGAGTCTGCACCGAGATCTTCGATGAATTTTGCGTCATCTGTGATTTGATCTTCTGAAACACCTAACTGCTCTGCGATAATTTTTTGTACTTTGTCTGCAACTGAAGACATGATTTGTCCTCCTTTTATTTGATTAATGTTTACTTTTACTTTAAGACTGCTATTAAAATAATCCCTTAACATGCGACATTTTTTTGAAATTTCAAATCTTTTTTGAAATATTGTCGCAAAAAAGTAATTACATGAGCATTCCGCCGTCAATATTGATTACTTGACCAGTGACATAACTTGAGTCATCTGAGCAAAGAAAATAAACAACATTGGCAACATCTTCAGGTGTACCGCCGCGTTTCATAGGAATCACTGTCATGAATGCTTCAGTCGCCGCGTCAGAGAGTTTTCCGGTCATATCAGTCTGGATATAACCAGGAGCAACAGCGTTGACCTGAATATTACGAGTCGCGAATTCTTTGGCAGTGGTTTTAGTTAAACCGATAACTCCTGCTTTGGAAGCAGAATAATTAGCTTGTCCGGCGTTACCCATGCGGCCAACAACAGAGGCGACGTTAACGATTTTACCTGTACGTGCTTTCATCATTGGGCGGCAAACAGCTTTTGTGAAGTTGAAAGTACCTTTGAGGTTCACAGCAATAACTAGATCCCAATCCTGTTCGCTCATGCGCATCATCAAAGTGTCACGAGTTACACCGGCGTTATTAACGAGAATATCGATTTTACCGAATTCTTTCATGACTGCGTCAATAGTTTCATTGGCACTGTCAAGTTTAGAGACATCAGCTGCGAAAGCAGCGGCTTCAACGCCTTTCCCTTTGAATTCATTAGCAGTTTCTTCGGCGACGTCAAGCATGATGTCAACGATTGCCAGCTTTGCGCCTTCATCTGCGAGACGTTCACAAATTGCTTTCCCGATACCACGGGCTCCGCCTGTTACCAAAGCGACTTTCCCTTCCAAACGTTTTGCATTACTCATTGCAATGTTCCTTATTGTTATTAGTTGATTTCTAAATTATTAAGACTTTCAATGGAGTTAACATTGAAGTATTTGATTTCTTTGTCGGTACGGCGTAAAAGCCCGGTCAAGACATTCCCCGGACCAAATTCTATCATAGTATCGCCACCCGCGGCGATCATTTGGCGAACACATTCTTCCCAGCGGACACTGCCGGCGACTTGAGCTGTCAAGTTGTCACGCAGTTCGTCAACGCTTCCCGCTACTGCGGCACTAAAGTTTTGGTAAACTGGAGTCTGTGGCATTTGCATTGGGGTATCTACGAGTATTTGGCTTAATTGTTCGCCTGCCGCCGCCATGAGTTTAGAGTGAAATGCTCCGGCAACTTTTAGCGGAATAACTTTACGCATACCGCGGGCTTTGAGTTCCGCGACCGCGGCAGTGACTTTATCTTTTTCTCCGCTGATGACAATCTGTCCAGGGCTGTTGAAATTAGCAACTTGAATGCCGCATTCAGCGCAGACTTCTTTGATGACGGCTTCATCGCCACCTAGAACCGATGCCATGCCTCCAGAAGTTTCATTACAGGCAGCATCCATTAATTCACCACGGCGGGCGATTAACTTAAGTCCGTCAGCAAAAGAAAAAGCTTCTCCGGCAAATAAAGCCGCGTATTCTCCGAGGCTCAATCCGGCGCAGGCAATTGCTTCCACGTCTGCAAATTTTTCTTTGAAAGTTGCCAGCGCGGCGCAACTCATAGTGTAAATTGCTGGTTGGCAATATTTACTCTCAGTTAACTTTTCGGCAGGACCATCAAAACAAATGGTGCTAATTGACCAGCCTAATGCAGCATCGGCTTGATCAAATATATCTTTTGCGGCAGCACTTGATTCATATAAATCACGCCCCATACCAACTGTTTGAGCCCCTTGCCCTGAAAAAACAAAAAAGCTTTTCATGTTTTTATTCCTTGATTAATTTGTTGAAATCCAATTTAAGGCATCTAAGGTACAATACTTTTAGATAAAAAGCAAGTTTTCACGGCATACATTTGCATTGAAAGTTTTTCTTGTATATCTTCTTTATGCTACTTTGAATTTTCAAAATATTGAGAAAATCGACTTTTTTTAAAACACTATATGATTTTTTATTTGGAGAATTGAAATTGGGTTTCGTATAATTTTTGGTACATTCCCCCAGTAGCGAGTAATTCTTTATGAGTACCATGTTCAACAATCTTGCCGCCCTTTAACACTATGATTTTATTAGCGTGTTGAATAGTACTGAGGCGGTGCGCGATAGCGAAAACTGTCCGATTCTTCATGGCGTGATTGAGTGCTTCCTGGACTAAACGCTCGGTAACTGTGTCAAGCGCACTGGTAGCTTCATCAAGAATCAGAATAGGTGGATTTTTGAGGATAGCGCGCGCAATTGCAATGCGCTGCTTTTCGCCGCCGGAAAGCTTGGACCCTTTTTCGCCTACTTCAGCTTCGTAGCCTTCCGGGTGTCGTTTGTCGATAATGAATTTATGAGCATTAGCCTTGATTGCGGCTTCTTTAATTTCTGCATTTGTAGCGTCAGGATTACCGTATGCAATGTTGGCGGCGATACTTTCGTTGAAAAGAATCGGATTCTGGGTAACAATGCCGATATTTTTGCGGAGCGATTTTAAGGTCATGTCACGGACATCAATACCATCAATAGTAACGGAACCTGAATCCACATCATAAAAACGCGCAATCAGATTCGCAATAGTAGTTTTACCGGAACCTGTTTCGCCGACGACGGCGATCAGCGAGCCTTTAGGAATTTTTAAATTGATTCCGTCAAGAATATTGCTTTTCTCGTAGGAAAAAGTTACATCATTAAATGATATTTCTTTTTCGATTTTTTTTAGCTGAACAGCATTTGCTTTTTCCTTAATCCCCGCATCATTATCAATCAAGTTAAAATAACGGTCGGCGGCAGCCATGCTTCTCTGGAGATAAGTTGTAATCTTTGCCAGACTCTTAATCGGACGGTATGCTAGAACCGCTGGCGCCATCAATGCAATGAGTGCAGTAAAATTAACTCCTTTACTGTAGGAGTAAAGCAAAAAACTCAAGGCTGCCGCGGTGGTGATGATTCCCATCAGGGGACTCATTAATAATTTGAGTTTAAGCGCCTTGATGGTGGTGCGAAAATACTTACGGTTGATTTTGTAAAAACGCTGGCTTTCGATATTTTCCGTGTTATAAGCTTTTACAATCATAATACCAGTAAAAACTTCATGCATTCTGGAAATAACTTCCGCGATAGCCTGAAGAGATGATTTATAAATATATCTGATCTTACGCCCCAATACAGCTACTGGCATAGCAGCCAAAGGAATGCCGACTAAAAGTATCACAATAAGTACAAAATTGCTGCTTTCCATGTTTTGCATACTTAAAAAGAATATAGCGGCAACACATGAAAGGATTTCAATTGGACAGCGGGTAGCATCAGCAATGACGTTGGCGACAGATGTTTCAATAG
>JAHOYW010000016.1 GCA_019038735.1 Victivallales bacterium
ATAATATAGCCTTACTGACTTTCGGGGCTAAATTTTTAAAGGGTCGGGTCAAAATATCGGGGCAATCCAGATGTTCAGCAAGTTTGCGCAGGAGCATATTGTAATAAATAATTAAACGCCGTGGACCGCGCCGCCAGCCTGGAATCGCGCCCTTGCGAATAGATAAACTATCATCCGGCACGACCAGTTTTGGATTCATTATCAGCAAAGCTCCCAGCCCTGAACATTTTTTGCACGCTCCATAAGGGCTGTTAAATGAAAAATTTCTCGGCAGAAGCTGCGCAAAAGAGATTTTACAATCAAGACAGGCAAGGTGTTCGCTGATTTGTTCTTCAATCCATCCCTTGTCGCTTTCAAGAAGGACATTCATGACTCCACTGCCGTGTTTTAAGGCTAATTCAATAGAATCATTCAAGCGCGCGGAATCCATTTTACCGGAAACCAGACGATCGATAACAGCTTCGATTGTATGGCGTTTATTTTTGTCCAAGTCAATAATATCTTCATCTAAAACAATGAATTTACCATCAATCCTTACCCTGACAAAACCTTCCGCGCTGATTTGTTCAAGTATATCACGGTGTTCGCCTTTGCGCCCGCTTACGAAGGGCGCGAGCAGCATTAATTTTTTCTCTTTTGGATAGCTGAGTATTTTTTCGCTGATAGTTTGCGCGGACTGCGACTGGAGTTCTTTGCCGCATTTCGGGCAGTGCGCAATGCCGGTGTGAGCATAAAGCAAACGCAGGTAATCATAAATTTCAGTAACCGTCGCCACAGTCGAACGCGGACTGGAGCCGGCGGAACGTTGCTCAATCGCAATTGCCGGGGAAAGCCCCTCAATATGATCGACTTTAGGTTTCTGCATGCGGTCAAGGAACTGACGCGCGTAGGCGGAAAGGCTCTCAACATAACGGCGTTGTCCCTCGGCATAGAGAGTATCAAAAGCCAAAGAGGATTTTCCCGAGCCGCTAAGTCCAGTTATAACCGTCAATTTATCACGCGGAATCTCAACATCAATATTTTTCAAATTATGTTGACGCGCGCCTTTTATAGAAATATTTTTAAACATCACTAGCTTCTCCTTTGAACTTTCCCATCAGGGTCAGTTTTCGCTGGCGCCAGTTCAGTATGGAGATGATTATTCCGGCTAAGACCAGCAACCAGCACAAAGCTAAAAAGACATTGCCGTATCTGCTGTAAAATGTTAGTTTTGTCTTCAACGGCACTCTTACTTTTATAACACCGGCACGTCGTCCTCTGACTTCAGGAGCAGCAGTCATTTTACCGGTTTTTGGTGATTTTTTCTCAAACAAACAGTCAGAAATATAAGCGTTCGGCTGAATCAAACAACTCGCGCTGTTGTTGCCGACCCGTAGCATAGGCAGACCGGTTTCGATAGTGCGGAAAACACAATTTGCCAGATGCTGATCCGGCTCTGAACTGGTCGGATACCAGGCGTCATTAGTTATTACCAGCAGGAGATTAGCGTTATTCAGCACTTCTTGGCGTGAAATATACTCAAACATATCCTCGTAACAAACACTTACTCCAGCGCGTACGCCGGGCAGGATTTCCAAAGGAGCAAAGCTCTTTCCTGAAATCAGGTCACGGTGCATATCAATACGCTTAACTATCCATTCAGGTAAATATTTACGGAATGGCACATATTCCCCGAATGGCACACGTTGAATTTTGCTGTATTTGCTTTTGATTTTCCCATCAGGTCCAAATAGTATTGCGCTGTTCAGCATACCCGGCTCACGTTTTGACTGCGGCGGCAAGTCCTCAAAGTCTATAGTTCCTAATACAAGCGGCAATTTTACATATTTAATTAAATCATTTACATCAATGCGATATTTTTTGCTCAGCCAATTATTACCCTTATAAGCAAAAGGAGTCGCGCTTTCCGGCCAGATAATAATATCCGGCGCGGGCTTTTGCCGGACAATCTCATAAGACATCTTCAGATAAACATTCAAGGCTTCTAGAGCTTGCTCAACACTTGCCTGCCGTCGTTGTGAAATATCACCCTGAATCAGACCGGCATTGAACTCAATGCTTGCCTGTGGTGCTTTTTGACTGTGATACTTGTATGCTCCAATACTGGAAACTGCCAGTAGTAAAAATAAAGTGATATAAAAAGGATAAGCTTGTGGAAATTTAACTTTCCCTTTTGTGCCTCTAAAGCGGTTTTTAAAAGCGATTGCCAAAGTTATATTAGTCAAAACAATAAGAAAACTAATTCCGTAAGTTCCGGTTACAGAACAAATTTGAATCAAAGAAAGATTTTGCCATTGGCTGGTTGATACATAGTTCCAGGGGAAAAATCTTGAGCGAAACCATTCGGTAACACACCACCACGCGGCAATAATGACAGCGTAAAAAAATGTTTTAAGTACAGAAGCGGGCATAAAGTTTTTTGTCGCGGTATAACCCTGAAGCTGAACATCGTTTGGAATAAGTATTCCCCGATGCAGACAGGGAACTAGGCATGCCCATACTGCGGGGAATGGCGCCATTATCATCGCGGCAAAGAAAGGTATGATCGTTTCGATTTCTCGAAGCCAGAAGAAACAGGTGAACGCCCAGCCGAATCCCCAGATAAATCCACTTAAAGCAGCTCGTTTGTAATTTTGTTCCGAGCAGATCCAGAATAATGGAATTATTGCGATCCATGCCGTCGCGCTCCAGTTAAGCGGAGGTAGGCTGGAAGACATCAACATGCCTGAGGAAAATAAAATAATAAACTTAACGAGTCTAGTTGTCCAGCGTATTCGCCACGCTTCATTGCCTGAAAGCGAGTGTTTTTGTTCTTTTATTTGTGCCATTTTGCTTTTTGTTCCCTTTTCCTATTGAAATTAGTTTAGTTTAATTTGGAATTTATTCAATCAAAGTTATATTATTCTTTTAATTAAAATTAACAAAACTCCTAAGGAAGTATAATTGACTCATGAAAGTCAGTGACCAGCTTGAATTTGATCATATTGTTATAGGTAGCGGAATTGCCGGACTTTCTTCGGCTTTGCATTTGGCGGAAGCCGGAGGAACTGTTGCCGTTATAACTAAAAGCGCCATCGATGAGTGCAATACAAAACTTGCGCAAGGCGGAATCGCCTGTGTGCTTGACAAGGAAGATACTTTTGATGCTCATATTCAGGATACCCTTTATGCCGGATCCGGACTTTGCAAAGAAGATGTTGTCAGAAAAATTATTGAAACAGGACCGGAAGTTGTTCATGAATTTATTGCCCGCGGCGCTCATTTCACTACTCGCGGAGAGTTGGGCGAAAAAACTCAAAAGAATAAATTTGACCTTGGTCGTGAAGGCGGACATTCACAGCGCCGGGTTCTTCACGCCGGCGATATAACCGGCGAAGAGATTGAACGCATCCTGATAAAATCGTGTCTTGCCAATAAAAAAATCAAAGTATTTAAAAATCATATTTCTATTGATTTAATTATAAAACGTGAAAATAAGCAAAAAATCAGACATTGTGTCGGAGTTTACGCTTTGGATCGCGATAATAAAATCGTAAAAACTTTTCACGGCATGACTACTACTGTCGCGACTGGCGGAAACGGTAAAGTTTATCTTTATACGAGCAATCCTGATATTGCCTGTGGTGCCGGAGTCGCGATGGGTTATCGTGCCGGAGTTAAAATCGCGAATATGGAATTTATTCAATTCCATCCAACTATTCTGCATGACAAGAGTATTCGTTCTTTCCTTATCAGTGAAGCCGTCCGCGGTGAAGGCGCGGTGTTGAAATGCCGTAATAAAAAAGGCAAGCTTGTCTCATTTATGAAAAAATACCACCCGATGAAAAGCCTCGCGCCGCGTGATGTCGTCGCTAGAGCTATTGACAGTGAGATGAAGCGTTTAGGACAGGAATGTGTTTATTTGGATATTAGGCATCATGATGAAAAAACTTTAAAACTCCGTTTTCCAAATATTTTCAAAAAATGCCTCGAAGCCGGGATAAATATGGCAAAAGATCCCATTCCTGTCGTTCCCGCGGCACATTATTCCTGTGGTGGAATTTTGACTGATGTCAACGGCGCGACGGAGATTCCAGGATTTTACGCGGTTGGAGAAGCTGCCTGTACCGGCTTACATGGAGCGAACCGTCTTGCTAGTAATAGTTTATTAGAAGCGATGGTGGTTGCTAAATTATCTTCCCGGGATATTTATGGTAAAATAGAGATTTTGAGAGATTTATCGCAAGATACAAGTGTTTCCAGTTGGACCTGCGGCAATGCGACAAATTCCGATGAACTAGTTGTAATTTCCCATAATTGGGATGAGATTCGTCATTTTATGTGGGATTATGTCGGGATTTTCCGTACCAACAAACGTTTGCAGCGCGCTAAGGCAAGAATAAAACTGATTCGGCAGGAAATTGAAAAATACTACTGGGATTTTCTTCTTACGCCGGATTTGATTGAATTACGTAATATTGCTTCTACGGCGGAAATAATTATCGATTCCGCTTTGAGCCGCAAAGAGAGCCGTGGCTTGAATTTCAACGCGGATTATCCATGCCGCGACGCGGATCTTGATTGTGTTAACACTATTGTTCAGCGGAAATTTTAATTATGCGTGATAATCTAGTTGTTGCAAAACCTATATATGAAATTGTTCGAAAATTGCAGGATGGCGGCTTCGCAGCTTACATAGTGGGCGGTGCTATTCGCGATTTAATGCTTGGACGTGAACCTAAAGATTATGACATCTCCACCTCAGCAACCCCCGAAGAAATCCGCACAGTCTTCGGACGACGGCAAGCTCGGATTATCGGTAAACGGTTCCGGCTGGTTCATGTTCGCTGCGGTCATGAGATTGTCGAGATCAGCACTTTTCGCCGCAACCCGGATGATACCGGACAAATTGCCGGCAAACACAAACAACAAGCAGTTCCCGAGAATATGATTTTCCGGGATAATGATTTCGGAACCGCCGAAGAAGATGCCTGGCGCCGGGATTTCACTGTCAATGCTTTATTTTATGATCCGGTTCACGATGATTTGATCGATTATACCGGTTGCGGAATTGATGATATGCATGCCGGAGTCGTTCGCGTTGTTGGAGAAGCGGAACTGCGCTTCGAAGAAGATCCGGTTAGGATATTGCGTGCTTTGAAACTTGTTGGTCAATATGGATTTACATTTGAAGCTAAGACCGAACTCGCGGTTCGGGCGCATGGAGATTTAATTCTTCACGCCGCCGCTTCAAGACTCTCGCTGGAAATGGAAAAAATCCTTAAAAATGCTTATTGCGACGGCATTTTTAACGCTTTCCATGATTATGGATTTTTACAATACTGCCTGCCATATCTGGAAGCAAATTGGAACTCTCCCGCCAGAACTTACGCCATGCAGCTTTTGGCGGAACGTAACAGTCATGTATTAGAGGGGAGATATCGCAACAGTATTTCTCTTGCGATGGCGGTTATCGCTCTGCCGTTTGTCGAAGCTGAAATAGGTTTAGGTCAGCATGGCAAACTTTGGAAAAAAAATCATCGCAGCGGCGCGGATATTCGGCGTATTGTCAGTGATGTTTTTCAACCACACAATATGATTAAACGTCTAGCGATGTCTGCTCAAAATATTCTAAGTTCCCAGCCGGATTTCTTTAATCCTGAGAAAAAACGCAGCACTTTACTGCATTCTTCGGGGTATGGACACGCGCGGGAAGTATTGATGCTGCAGAATGCCGTTCTCTGGCATGATGACAAGCTGACTTCGACATGGCCACGCCCAATGCCGAGCAAAAGACGACACAGCCACAGCAATCATAAACGTCCAAAGAAACGCAAAGTACAGCACAAAAATGAAAAATAATTTATCCGCGCTACTACTGACAGACAGCAATGCTTTTGTTTATCTGCAATGTTCTGCGGGAAAAATTAGCTTGTTTGACAGCGCTGCGGATTTTGAATTACTTACGAGCTCACCGCTTTTAGAAAATGGAGAAATTTCAGTAGCAATTGCCGAAATCACTCCCTTGGAAACCTTAGCACATGATACTCTATGTTTGAGTTTACAGGATGCTGTAAATATGATTGAAAACGAGCGTATTAGCGATATTTTGACCATCGCCGCTCTGCTTAAAGCTGAACATTTCAAACTAATCAAAGCCAAAACGCAAATCCTTTATCAGGATGAATACTGTATCGCCGTCAACAAGCCCCACGGTTTACTGGTGCATCGCACGAGCATGTCTAGCGACAAAGAATTTCTCTTGCAGCGGGTGCGTGATCAAAGCGGCAAAAAAGTTTATCCGGTACATCGGCTTGACCGACCGACTTCCGGCGCGGTGTTATTTGCGTTCAGTAAAGATATTGTCGCTGAATTTTTCCGCGTTTTCCGGGAACGTGCTGTCAAAAAAACATATTTAGCTCTGGTTCGCGGCTGGACGGATGATTCAGGCGTGGTTGATTCTCCATTGAAAACAGCCGGCGGCAAAGAGCAAGACGCATTGACTCTATACAAAACTATAGCAAAAGTAGAAATAGACATTCCGGTAGAACCATACGAAAAAGCCCGTTATTCTCTAGTAGAAATTGATTTAAAAACTGGACGAACCCACCAGATTCGCCGGCATTTTGCCCATTTGCGTCATCCCTTAATAGGTGACACGACGCACGGCGATGGTCGGCACAATCAAATGTTCAGAGATAAAATAAACTCCCACCGCCTGATGCTGACGGCAACAAAATTAGAATTACTCCACCCATTCACTCAAAAAAAACTGGAAATAAACGCACCACTGGAAAGCGGTTTCAAAACAGTTTTAAGGAAGCTAGGTATATCATTGAATTATCCTATTAACGACTGTACATTAAAAGAGTAACTAATGAAGGAGTTAATTTTGAAAAAATATATACTTATCTGGATGATTACTGTTACTGCTTGCCTTGTTTTTGCTGACGGCAAAAAGGAGCTGAAGTTTATTGTTGATAATGTTGATTCAAAAGTATTTCAGGAAGCTGAAGTAAGAATAGATAAACTCCAAGGTCAAGCAGAAAAATATTCTTCACAAGGTAAATATGATAAAGCTTTGGAATATTATCATAAATCTCTTGTTGAAGCAAAAAGATTATATGGTGAAAACAGTACTGCTGCTGCTTCCATATATACAGGAATGGCTTTACCCTATATAAAAATGGATAAAAAACTCAAAGCTGCAGATTCTCTTTTTACTGCTTCTCAAATTTACAAAAAATCAGGGGGCGGAATGTTGAGACCACGAGCATCCCGTTTTCTATTAATGCATGCTGGATATTTATATTATGATTCTAATTACACTAGAAAAGCTTGTAAAATTCTTGAACAGGCTGAACAACAAGATATTCCGATGTTTTCTTCTGCTGAAAAAGAAAAACGGCTTGCCGAATTTTATCGTTATTTAGCACTAGCCTGCTTTAAGGAAGAAAAATATAAGGAAGCAATTCCCTATTTTCAGAAATCACTTTTACTGGAATACAAAAGAACGGAGCCCGATAATAAAGAACTGGGAGTAATAAATTTATTTATTGGAAATGCACTATTGGAAACCAACAAACTTAAAGAATCTTTGCTTTATCTACAAAAAGCTGAAAAAAGTTTCGAGTCATGTAAGATTAATGCTAATTATCAATATAGAGCTAATTTCAAAAGTATTTAATTAAAATTGAGTTGAAATATACAGATAGAAAG
>JAHOYW010000231.1 GCA_019038735.1 Victivallales bacterium
GAATTAATTAGAAAAATATTTGCATTAGATTTCTGTTCTGATATTATATATTATACGGTTTAACCGTAATGGAAATATTAATCTTTACAAGGAGGTCCGCCATGGTAACTGGAATCGTACTCGTCAATGCAAAACGCTCAAAACTCGACTCTGTAGTTAAAAGCTTAATAGACATTGATGGAATAACAGAAGTATACACTGTAGCCGGAGAATATGATTTGGTAGCAATGATACGTGTAAAAGACAATAAACAATTGGCAGACATTGTCGCGAAGCACATGACTCGTGATGTTGATGGTATAAAATATACAAAAACTCTTATATCTTTAGATGTAAACTCGAAAGTAGATTTAACCGGTATCTTTGGATAGTATATCGTTTATATAGTTTAGCAAAAAAAACCGAAGGATTTATTCCTTCGGTTTTTTTATATAAAAGACTGGAAACTTAAGTTCCCATCATTTCTTTAGAACGTCAAGATTATCTTTATCAATTAAGATATAACGTTTTTTGAAAGCATCTTCGAATGAGGAAGGAGCACCTTTATCATCAAATTTAGCTTTAGGGCTGGTTTTGATAACAGCACTAATCATGCCTTGACTGATTGCAGGAGCAAGTTTAATTGAGCCACTAGGACCGCCGCCAATAAGAATTAACTTAGGGCGTGTTGCCGCAGGCATTTTCCAGAGCTTCATTTTAGCAGCATCTCTAGGCAAGCCAACTACAGAAATTATAACATTCTGACTACTATTCGCCGCGATAGTTGCATCGAAATTTTTGCTTGTCATCATTTCCATCGTAGGCATCATAGACATATCTGCCGGCATACCTGGCGGGCGTGTAGGCGGGTTTAATATAGTCAAAGCAACAGCTTTAAAATTATTATTTCCCAGTCCTTCTTCCAGAGCTTCAATAAAAGCTGTTTCACGTGGGTTTTTAGCAAAGCCTATATTTTCAATTAATAAAACTTTGGCATTAGGAATATTTTTGTTAATAAATTTACCCGCCATGTAGCCTTGAGAAGCATAAAAATGCTTTTCAGACTCCATTATTCCAGAGCGACCTCCTCCAGACAACATGTAGATACCACAGAGAACTACAACAATTAACAATGCAATTGCCACTGGCTGTGCACCAGGGTTCGTTTTTTGTTTTTTTGAACAAACAATCATACCGATAAGAGCTGCGAACATTACTACACCAATAAGAACCATCATAATTTTCTCTCCTTTGAGATTATGAGTTAAAAGGTTAAGTAACTGTATTGCACAATAAAAACAAATACAAATAATTTAGTAAGCATTTTTTTAAAATTTACGTTTTTTTTGCAAAATTTCCCAAAAAAAGCAAATTCAAAGTAGTTTCTCCAATTATTTTAAGACTTTTCGCGGATACATTTTTAATATTATCCTCCGAGCTGTGCCAAAAAGAATTACCTGGTCCGAAATCAAAATCAATGATGTCGATAGCCGGAATTCCCATCTTCTTAAAAGGGATATGATCATCAATCAAGCTGGTCGGCAAATAATCAAAATATTTACTATTGCCGGTTCTGGCGGCGGCTTTAAATAACATTTCGCTGAGACCTTTATCAGAATCAAGCGGCAAAGTTATATTTAGATCTTTGTCGCCAACCATATCCAACAGAATAAGCGCACGGCACTGCGGAAGCAGATTTTGTTCTTTCATCTGATTAGCGTAATGCTTACTGCCGAACAAAGCATCATTGTTGCCATATTCATTGAAGCATTCCTCGCCATCAAAGAAAACAAATTTCAGAGTATATTCCGGTTTTGTCTCTGAAGCCTTTATTGTTCTGATCATCTCCAGTAAAAGCGCGGTGCTTGACGCTCCATCATTTGCTCCCTCGAATTTTATACCGGCCGGCATTTTCTTAGTATCAAAATGACTTCCTATAATGATAAACTCTTTGCGCCTGCCTGGAATCACTGCTTCAATATTAATAAACTCAAGCAAGCCCTCTGTTGTTAGCTGCTTAAATTTAATACTATTAGTTATAGCGCCATATCCTCGGGCGGTTTCCGCGATAAATTCCGCCTGACGTAAATTAGCGGCAGTCCCAGCGCTACGCGGTCCGAAAGAAACAAGCTTAGTCAATAAACGCATAGAGTTTTGTTCGTCAAATTCTGGAACTATAATTTTTCTTGAGTCACATCCCGCAAAAAAGAAGATACTCAGACAAAGCGAATAAAAAATAAAATAAGGCACAGCTATATCTCCAGCTATTCTTTTACTGTGGGTTGAACTCCATATTTGTGGCATTCGAGAAGATATTTCATTGCGGCATCGGCGTCTGGTACTATTTTATATAATTCTGTGTCGGCTTTCTGTATTGCGCCGCTTTTCAATAGAGTATTGTTGATGGATTTGAACATTTCCTCCCAGGAATTTTCGCCTATGACAACTATTGGGATACGATTTATTTTGTCGGTTTGAACCAAAGTGATTGCTTCGAAAAATTCATCTAAAGTGCCGAAACCTCCCGGAAAAACTACTACCCCAAGCGTGTATTTGAGGAAGCATACCTTTCTGATGAAAAAATAACGGAAAGATAAACTGTGAGTTTGAAACTTGTTGGGTTGCTGCTCGTTAGGTAATTCTATATTGAGCCCGATAGAATCTCCACCAGCTTCGTAAGCTCCTTTGTTGACCGCGCCCATGATACCATCGCCGCCGCCGGAGATTACTCCATAGCCATTTTCTGCCAAAAGACGTCCCATTTTTTCGGCTTCTTTATACTCAGGAGAATCCGGCTGTGTTCTGGCAGAACCAAATACTGTAACTAGCGGTCCCTGCTGAGACATAGTCTCGAATGACTCGACAAATTCCGCCATAATTCTAAAAATTCGCCATGTATCGTTGTTGGTAAAATCACCCATGTCAGCGAAATCCTTGTCAATGGGGTGCTTGTGATTCTTGTTTTTCATAAAAATTAACCTCAAAATATATGTTAAAAAATAAAATAATTAAAGATTATAAGCTTCTTAGAATATAGTCATTGTTTTATAGACATGCAACTTTTTAGCCTTCAGAGTGGTAAAATTAAAAAAATATTGTATATTCTATTAAATATCTTGAACATAACTTTTATAAATTTGGAGAATAAAAATGACTCCAGTAGGCTACAATTTTAATGCGAATAAGTCAAGCTACCGAGCTAAAGATCACGGTGGGAAACAACGTAGAATAATTATTTTTACTACTTTGACCATTGCCCTTTTGGCGATTCTATATTTTTGGACTTCTGATAGCGGCAAAGAAAAAGCTACTGTCAAAGGCAAAGAAAAATATGTTTCTCTCTCGCCTACTCCTGATCAGTTTAAGAACTCTTCAATCTTGAATACAAAAAAAACAGCAGTAGTGGAAACAGAGAAAAAAGAAGAAGAGGAAGAGTATAAACTTATCCCGGATACACGATCTTTTCCTAAAATGGAAGCAGTGTTTAATAAAGCAAAATCGGCTTACGTGCAGGAAGATTATGCTATGACCCGTAAATTATGCTATCAAATTCTTGACAGTCGCAAGGTGCCGGATGGAAATGTATTGTGGCAGAAAACTGTAAAACTCTTAGGCGAAGCAAACACTCAAATATTATTTTCTGATTATCCTTTCCCTGAGAAAAAAATAAACTATCATATCCAGTCCAACGATGGTTTGCGAAAGATCGCGATGAAACACAATACCAGTGTGGAAACAGTTCAGCGAAGCAATAATATGAAATTAACGGATTTCAATGTTCAACTTGGTAAGACTTTTAATATTTATGTCGGCAAGTGGGAAATCCTTATTAGTAAATCTAGGAGGAAACTGTATCTTTTTGATGATAAAAAATTATTTAAAGTGTATAGTATTGGTATCGGCAAACAAGACCGTACCCCGACTGGAATATTTAAAACTGGCGGAAAAAGGAAAAAACCAGACTGGTATTCCCCCACGGGGAAAATTCCTTATGGTAATCCGAAAAACGTTTTGGGAACTCGCTGGATAAGGCTGATTCCTAATGGAAAGACCAGCCGCGCGATAAGCGGTTTGGGTATTCATGGAACTTGGGTTCCAGAAAGCATAGGTAAAGCCGAAAGTAACGGTTGCTTAAGGCTTTTAAATAAAGACGTTGAAGAACTTTTCGCTATACTTCCTAATGAGCGGAAACCTGTTCCTGTTACAATTATAAAATAAATATATAAAAAAGGTATTAATTATGGCTAAAAATTGTCTTGATTTTGAAAAACCAATTTTCGAATTAGAAAAAAAACGCGCTGAATGGGAAGAGTTCAGCGCGGCGAACGATATTGATGTAAGTGAGGAAATGGATTCTTTACAGAAAAAAATCCAGGAACTCATGAAAAAAACCTATTCAAATTTGACTCCGTGGCAGAGAGTACAACTGGCGCGACATTCAGAACGCCCATATACTCTTGACTACATCGAAAAAATATTCACAGATTTCATCGAACTTCATGGAGATCGCCGCTATAGTGATGATGCCGCTATAGTTGGTGGATTCGCTAAGCTTGATGGCAAAAAAGTTATGGTTATCGGTACTCAGAAAGGGCGCGACATGAAAGAAAACGTGTTTCGCAACTTCGGACTGCCTCAACCGGAAGGCTATCGCAAAGCTCTGCGCTTAATGAAGTTGGCGGACAAAGCCGGAGCGCCGATTATTACTTTTATTGATACTCCGGGTGCTTATCCCGGAATAGAATCCGAAGAACGTCATATTGCGGAAGCTATCGCGGTAAATTTGCGGGAAATGTTTTCTTTAACGGTTCCGGTCATCTCGATAACCATTGGCGAAGGTGGTAGTGGCGGAGCTATCGGAATAGGTGTTGGAAATCGTATTTTGATTTTGGAAAATGCTTATTATTCAGTAATCACTCCGGAAGGCTGTGCTGCTATTTTATGGAAAGACAGAAAGTATTCTGAACAGGCGGCAGACGCCTTGAGCTTGACTGCCACTAAACTGAAAGAGCTTAATATTGCAGATGAAATCATTCCTGAACCGCTCGGCGGAGCGCACCGGGATTGCGAGAAGACTGCGGAAGCTATCAAAAAATCTTTAAAGTCCCATTTGCAGACACTGGCTAAATTAAGTCCTGCAAAATTAAAAGACCAGCGGCATGACAAGTTTCGTCAAATGGGAGAATTTATGGAAGGCTCAATTGAATAATGAAAAACTCATTGACAGTCCGGGATGCTCAAAAACAAGACATTCCAGGTATTCACGAAATGCTCTGTGTCTATGCTGAACAGCAAATTATTTTGCCGCGCAGTGAAAAAGATATAGAGGAGCATCTCGGCAACTTTGTCGTGGCTCTATGGGATGGAAATATCTGTGGCTGCTGTGCCGTCAGGGACTTTGAAAATGATTTGATCGAACTGCGTTCGCTTGTGGTTATGCGGGGGCTGGAAGGCAAAGGAATCGGGCGTGCCATGGTCGAAGCGATTATTGGTGGACTCAAGCTGGCACACGAACACTTTTGTTTGTTCGCTTTAACTTATCAAGCATTATTTTTCCAAAAACTTGGTTTTCATCTGGTAGTCAAAGATATGTTCCCGCAAAAGATCTGGACCGATTGTATTAAATGTCCAAAAAAAGACCATTGCGATGAATTAGCTGTAGTTTTCCAACATGACGGCTAATAAAAGTAGTGCCAGGTGCAGCTTGCACCGGCACATTAAGACCCAAATCGGGCTGTAATCTTGTAAACTTTCAAATTTCACTTGGAGGGCGAGACTCCGTCGAGCCCTCCATAAAATCATCGCATCGGAGATACTATCTCTTTGCTTGCAAGTTGGTATTGTTATGAATTTAGAAAATAGAATAATCAAATCAAAACTCCCAAAAAATGCTGAAGGCTCACGTCTCGATAATTATTTAGCAAAGCGTTTCACCTACCATCCTCTGGAAACATGGCGCGAGGTAATCGCCGATAATCAAATTCTTCTCAATGACGCGCAATGTTGTGAGTCAACGATCCTGCATAGCGATGATATTTTAACTTATACGCCGCGTGGACTTGAAGAGCCGTCAGTTGATTTAGAGTATTCAATAGTCTATGAAGACGAACATCTTTTTGTCATCAATAAATGCGGTAATCTGCCCTGTCATCCATCCGGACCATTTTTCAAGCACACTTTATGGCATCATGTCAGCACTAGGCATGGCAAAATATACTTAATCAACCGCCTTGACCGTGAAACATCCGGTTTATTGATAGCTGCCCGCAATCCTGAAACCGCCGGCAAGTTTTCAAAGCAAACAGCAAAAATGGAAAAAGAATACCGCGCGCTGGTTTTTGGTGATTTCAATAAAGTGTTTGACGCCGATGGTTATTTAATCAAAGATACGGCAAGCATCATTCGCAAGAAACGACATTTTGTTTTTGCCGACGAACTCCCTGATGCCGCGGAAAATCCTTCTGCTGTACGAACATTACTTGAACCAGTCTGGTCAAAAAACGGATTCAGTTTAGTCAAAGCAATACTCAAAACCGGACGTCTGCACCAAATCAGAGCCAGTTTATTTTCACTAGGTTTTCCCCTTGTCGGCGACAAACTTTACGGACCTGACGACCGTATATATCTAAAAATCAGAGAAAACAAAATCACCGACGGGGACTGGAATAATCTAGTCATGCGCCGTCAGGCTCTGCATTCATACCGTTTGAATTTCACCCATCCAGTAAGCCTGAAAAAAATGGAATTTACCGCCCCACTCCCAAACGACTTTAATCTTTTAAAATAAAAAAACTGCTTGACCGCAGTCGCCGATTCACTTTGCGGAGCAATGAGCCTGAGCGAAGCGAAAGGCACAGCAAATTTTTAAAAGATGCGAGCTTCGAGCTTTTTCATCCACTAATTACACGAATCAACACTAATTTTTTAGACACTTTGCGAAGCACAAGGCTATAGCCGCAGAGGCCAACTAATTTAGTTGGCAGTGTAGCGAAGCGTAACGGCAATGAGCGTGAGCGGAGCGAAGGCAACATTACAAGATGAAACTGGATTATAGAAACGCTTAGTGACAGAATCATTGGTGACAGAATCATTTTAAAAAAGGGGTAGAATAAAAAATAAGTAGTTGCCCCGAATGGCACTAACATAAGCGTTTTAAATGTATGAAATTTATCGATTTGACAAGCAACCCTGAGCCGCAGGCTCTTTGGACTGCGGCACTCCTGTGCCGCTTTTCAATGCGACGGGAAATGATATGATTTCTCGCAAAAAACCACAGTCATCTCATAGAAAATCGTAAACATGAAGTTTGTGGAGGGCGAGACTCTGTCGAGCCGTAAACATTGAACGTGTTTCGGCTCGTGAGGACACTCGCCCTCCAGAAAATACATAGTGCGGCGAGATATGTAAAATGTAAAATGGGGTATCCTGAAAAATAAATTTTCACCCCTAAAATAAGATAAAAACAGCTTGAGTTTATAAATTATGGAATGATAGTCGCAAAAAATACAAAGCGCAAGAGGGCTTGCGCACTCCAAAGCGCTCCGCGCAGAGTTTTTAGTTTCACAACAGCTTTTGAAGCGTAAATAATCCTTATTGAATTAATATTTATCTCTTATCTTATACTATTTTGCATTCAAAAAGTCAAAAAAACAAGTGGCTGATATACATATAAGGTTTATTTAAAGATTGTGCTATAATTAAAGATAGA
>JAHOYW010000055.1 GCA_019038735.1 Victivallales bacterium
TATCTCAATACTATGCTCTTTTCTATTCATTTACGGCACAAACCGTCGAAGAACCGAATTTTTGAACAGCGACCTAAAAACCAACTTGAGTCAAAAGCCTGCAAAAAGAACCAAAGGGCAATGGGAAAAGAATGCCAAAGCTCATATGCGAAGTGTACAAAAACGTCCTCAGCATATTATGAGTTTTTTTAGAGCGGAACCAATTAAGTATGCAAGCTGATTATAAGCCGGAGCAATAAGATAGCTGTTTTGACCAAAAAGTCAAACCTAGATCATATATTTAGCGATTGCTAAACATATTGAAAGTAGACTCGTTTTAATACTTGTTTTATTGCATATACTGTGATGGAAAGGTCAAATTTAACTCAAAAGTTTAAGTATTTACTAAAATTAACCTCGAGAACTTAACCGATTGCTAAACTTTATGCAGGTATACAGATAACGGTGCATTTTCAAGGACAACTCCTTTGATTTTTATTCAGCAAGTTATCAAGTTTATTTAGCTGTTTTTCAAAACATCTGAATATTTTAATTTCCCACCGAAAATATCTAATGCTGAACCTACTGTGAAATCAATTTTGTTCTGCCCGATTTTGCGGATTAAGTCAATGTCTTCGAGAGAACGGACGCCGCCGGCGTAAACCGCTGGAATTGGGGAATATTCAGCCATTATTTTGATTAGATTTGTATCAATGCCGGCTTGTTTGCCTTCGACGTCCACGGCGTGAATCAGGAATTCCGTGCAGTATCCGGCAAGTTTATTTAATGTTTCCGCCTTGACTTCGCAAGTGGTGAACTTTTGCCAGCGGTCACTAACAATATAATATTTGCCGTCACGCAAACGACAACTTAAATCAAGCACTAGCTTGTCGCGCCCGACTAAATTGAAAATTTTGTCTAAACGATTCTGCTTGAACTCGCCATCGGCAAAAATATATGAAGTTAGAATTATTTGTGAGGCTCCTGCCTCAAGCCATTCCACAGCATTGGCGCAGTCAATACCGCCGCCGACCTGTAAGCCGCCGGGGTAGGCGGCGAGGGCTTGACGAGCGGCTTCACGGTTGCCGGGACCGAGCATGATGACATGACCGCCGCGCAAAGCATCTTTGCGGTACAGTTCCGCATAATATGCTGAATCATGGTCTGATTCAAAATTAGTTTGCACTTCGGCCTTGTTATCGCTCAAAGTTCCGCCGATAATCTGCTTCACTTTGCCATTATGTAAATCTATGCAGGGTCGGAATTCCATTAGTCACGAACAATTTCATTAATGACAATATCATCTTCGGGAACATCGCCGTGAGGTCCACGAAAACCGGTAGATACTTCAGCAATCTCATTGACTACATCCATGCCGTCAATAACTTTGCCGAAAACACAATATCCGAAGCCTTGAGCAGTTGGAGCTTTGAAGTTAAGAAAATCATTATCAATCAGATTGATGAAGAATTGAGATGTAGCGCTGTGCGGATCTGATGTACGCGCCATGGCGACAGTTCCAGTTTCATTGCTGATCTGGTTGGCGGCTTCGTTTTCAACCGGTTCATTAGTAGCTTTCTGATTGAAATCGCTATCAAAACCGCCGCCCTGAATCATGAAATTTTTGATTACACGATGGAAAATTGTATTGTCATAATGTTTTTCATCGATATAGCGTAAAAAACTTTTTACTGTTTTAGGTGCTTCTTTTTCGAAGAGTTCCAGCTTGATGTCGCCAAGTGTTGTTTTGATAGTGACCATAATTATATCTCCTTTTTTTGTTAAAAGTTTTAAATGATTTACTAAATGTAGTGTAAATATTGCGCTTCTGCAATTTGTCGAACAAAGAAATATGAAAAAAAGTTAAAAAAAAAACCAGCAGCGTTTGCAAAAATCAAAACTATGAGTATAATAAAAGCTCATTCAGTTTATTAATTGGATGCTTTCTGGTGGGTTGATAGCTCAGTCGGTAGAGCATCGCCCTTTTAAGGCGGTGGTCCTGGGTTCGAGTCCCAGTCAACCCACCATTTTATATATTTATAGATTGATTTTCTATTGAAAACGCGATAACGGAGATGAACAATGAGTAAGGTATGTCACCTTTGTAATAAAGGAAAAGTTTTTGGCGGCAGCATAGTTCGCAAAGGTTTAGCTAAAAAAGACGGCGGAATTGGTTTACACGTTGTAAAAAACAATAAACGCACATTCAAAGCTAATATACAAAAAGTCAGAGTCGTCGAAGACGGAACTGTCAAAACGGTTAAAATGTGTACAGCTTGTATCCGTACAGGCAATTACAAAAAAGCTTAACTATAAGTTTTTGATGCTTTAAATTATCGAGTGAGATTCGTCTCACTCTTTTTTTTGCCTGAATTACATGTCTCGAACCGTAAAATAAAGTTGTTTTCCTCCTGAAATATCGGATTTTTCTTTAGTTTTATTTGAATTGACTGTAGCGACACGGTATTTTATATTTATCACAACTATATGGATAAAGGAATTTTAGTTTATTATGGAATGGATATTGCCGATAATTATATTATGTTATGTTCTTATTTGTTTGGGTGCTTTTATAATTGAAATTCTAAACTTGCGGCATATTAGAAAACACGGTTCGGAAATTCCACCGGAATTTACTGGTGTTATTGAAGCATCTGACCTTGAGAAGTGTAATTCTTATACTTTTGCCAATTCACGGTTCAGGACAATACATACAGTCTATAACGAAGTAATTACTTTGATTTTTATCTTTGGCGGAGTCCTTACATGGTATAATCAGACACTTTTTGATTATCAAATGCAATACAATTGGTCATTCGCCGTATGGGGAGTGATTTTTGTTATGCTCTTAAGCTATTCAAAGACTATCCTCAATATCCCCTTCAATCTTTATCAGACTTTTAGTATTGAAAAGCGTTTCGGTTTTAATAATATGAGCTTCATGTTGTGGCTTTTTGATTTAGTCAAAGGCTTGCTGGTTTCAACAATACTTATTTCTGTTTTGCTTTTTGGGGCATTTGGTTTAGTTATGCTTATGAAAACATGGTGGTGGCTCCCAGTCTGGGCATTCTTTTTCGTCTTTACCTTGTTTGTGATTTATATTTCCCCTTATATACTTGATCCTTTATTTAATAAATTTACTCCTATCAAAAATGAGGAACTAGCCAAAGAGATTATCGATTTATTGAAAAAGGCAGGCATTGAGGTCAGTGGAGTTTATTCAATGGACGCGTCAAAACGCAGTAAACATTCCAATGCATATTTTACCGGCTTGGGCAGAGTCAAACGGATTGTAGTTTTTGATACTTTGCTTGAGAGTTTGTCAAAAGAAGAAATGCTCGCTGTGATAGCTCATGAGGCAGGGCATTGTCGAAAGAAACATGTTGTTAAAAATCTAATACTTTTTGAAACTTTGTCCGCAATTGGATTTTATATAGCATTTTTATTACTTAAAAGTGATATTTTAGCTGAAATCTTCAATTTATATCCAAATACATTTTTTGCTAAACTGATAGTTTTAAGTTTTATTGGCGGTATAATTTTATGGGCGATGCCATTGTTTTTCAATGCGATTTCGCGCCGCTTTGAGTGGCAGGCAGATGCTTTTGCTGCAAAATTAATGGGTTCAGGAAAACCATTAGCGAATGCCCTGATTAAATTATCTGTAGATAACCTGGCAAATCTATATCCTCAAAAACTATATGCCTATTTCAACTACTCACATCCTCCAGTTTTAGAGCGCATCAAAAAACTAAGAAAATAGGTTTTTCAGAACGGGAACTCTAATTGTATTGGACCAGCCAACTCTTCGGGACTTGGGAAATTTGAGACAGTTATTCCCAAGAGACGGACTTTGCGTTCTCCGGCTTGAGTGCGGGAAAGCAAGTCCATAGCCACGTTATAAATAATATCGAACTGCTTTGTCAGGCGCGAAAAGCTTTGTCCACGTGTTATGGTGTGAAAATCTTCGTAGCGGACTTTCAAAGTAACTGTGCGTCCTTCCAAGCCATATTGACCTAATTGTTTGGAGACTTCGCTGCAAAGATTACGAATGACATTTTTGATTTCGCCAATATCGCTGATGTCTTCCTCGAAAGTTGTCTCACGTCCTAGAGATTTACGTTGCCAGTCGGGATTTACCGGACTATTGTCGATGCCTCGGACGATATTGTAATACCATCGCCCGGATTTGCCGAAGCGGGCAAGGAGATCATCTAGGCTGAGGCATTTTAAATCACGACCGTATTTGATGCCGATACCATTCAAAACTTTGGCGGTAACTTTTCCGATACCGAAAAATTTTCCGACTGGCAAATCATCCAAAAAGGCTTCCGCCTGACTTGGCAGAATAACGGTCAAGCCATTAGGTTTATTAATATCAGAGGCTATTTTTGCGATAAATTTATTGTAAGAAACTCCGGCGGAAGCGGTGAGGGCAGTAACTTCTTCTATTCTTTGCCGAATCATTTTTGCGATAATAGTTGCCGATGGACAGTTTATTTTGTTGCTGCTGACATCCAAATACGCTTCATCCAAAGACATGGGCTCAACCAAGTCGGTGAATTCATGAAAAATACTATTTACCTGCTTGGAAACAGCAGTATATTTCGACATGTTTACAGCTGTGAAAATACCATCAGGGCAAAGCCGACGTGCCATTGAACCGGGCATCGCGGAATGCACTCCATATTTGCGGGCTTCGTATGAACAAGTGCTGACGACGTCTCGTTTATGAAAGCCGCCGCCGACAATAACGGGTTTCCCGCGCCAGGCGGGATTATCGCGTTGTTCAACAGCCGCAAAAAAAGCGTCCATATCAATATGTATAATTTTACGATTAACTTGAATCATTTGTGCCTCTGGAGACAGAGGCGGCTACAATTTTCACCTAAGGCGATGTAGCCACGGCTGTCTCTAGCCGTGCTTTCCGGTTTATGAGCAGTGACGGGAAGTTTCAATAAAAGCATATATCACAAAGCTTACTTTTGCAAATCTAACTTATGTGATTTTGAGAAGAAATATGTTTGTAGTTCCGCCTTTAGGCGGGCTTTTAGTAGTGCTGGGAGCAGCCTTGCTCCAGCACAGGGAATATTTTTGAACTTGTTAGTATCCTAATGGTCGCAACTGAAACCCGCAGATAAATAGTTTTATAGTATATTTGAAAAACTTATCAAAGAAGCTAGATTAAAGTAAAATTTAAATAACAATTGAGGAGATTTATTATGTTTAGAATAGGAACTAGATTTATTTTAATGTTTGCTGCTGTTTTGTTTTTGACTTCATGTGCATCAAGTAAAAGAATGATGAGATTATCTCCATTCGCGTCAAAAAATCCTAAAAAAGTGAGCTATGATGAAAGTCATGTGAATCTTTGGCCTCTTTTCTATAATAAAGGTAATTTTAACTCAGCTCTCTGGCCGCTTGTTGACAACGATGCTAAAGGATTCGCGGTACGACCTTTATATAATCAGGATGGCAATGAATATTCTGTTTTATTTCCTCTTTGTGCATGGAATCCAGTTAATGGAGATGGCTGGGCTTTCAATACTTATTGGGAGAAAAACTATTTTGGCAGTTTCCCTTTGTTTCATTTGGGAGATAAAAAGAAATTTAATTATATATTACCTGTATGGTGGGATAATGATTGGGAAAGCTTCGGGACTCTTGGAATGTTGTTTTCTCCAAAAATGAATTTTGTTGGTCCATTATGGTTTGAAAAAGGCGAATCTTTAGAAGGTGGGATATTCCCGGTATTTTTTCAAGAATCCAAACAGGGGTATCTCTTTCCTCTTTATAATTATGAAAAATGTGGAAATGAATTTTACTTGAACTTTATGCTTGGAGCTTTGGGCAGATTTGCTTATGCTCCTGATGAATCTCATTATCGTTTGTTGAATGGCTTTTATGTGAATGAAAATGAAAACAACTACCAAGGGTTCATTCCTCTTTATTATTATGAACAGGAAGAGAATCAAAAGTTATTAATAACTCCACTGGGCGGTAGAGGGTGGAATACTAAAACCGGAGAAAATTCATTAGTTAATATTCTTGGTCCTTTATATATTAAGACCCAAAATAAAAAACAAAAAACACAATTTGAAGCTTTTTGCTGGCCATTATATTTTCACTCAAAATCCCAATATGAAACCAATTTGGGAAGCTTTCCGTTATTTTGGTATCGTAGCGATAGCTTTTTGAATATTCTTGGTCCATTGTTCCACAAAACAGATGATTCTTACTCTATACTTTTGGATTTATTTTTCTACTCAAACTCTTCGAGTAAAACAAAATACGGTAGTTTCCCATTGTTTTGGTATGAAAAAAGTAAAAAAAATGGCGTTTTTAATATCCTCGGTCTACTTTGGGATTACAGGTGGAATCGTAGAGATTGGGCGGTAAAAACTCTCTTGCCGCTTTTATGGTTTGAAAAAAATTATAATAATAAACATATTCTTCCAGGTACGCCTCGTTTTCCATATAGAATTAGCCTTAAGCGCAGAAAGCCTCGCACCCGTATATTGAAAGAAAAATTTGTCTTTAATTATTTACTTTTCTGGGAAAGTAGCAAGAAAAAATATACTGTATGGAAAACTGAATTTAATCAGGAAAAACTAAATGAAATAAGTAATAATCTGCAAAAATTAAACTGGCTTAATCGAAATGTAAAAAGATATAAAAGAAGACTTAAGAAAGAGAAAAAATATATTGGAAGAGCGCAAAAACGCCTCCAGAAAGAGATTGAAAAACGACAAAAAAACATTCAAAAACTTGCAGTTTTACTTAGAACGTTCAACATTCCTGTTTTGGATTTAACTGATGCTGAAAATATTAAGAAAACTACATCTATGATGTTTGAAAAATATTGTACTACTGCAAAATCAGAGCATATTTCGATTCCATTTTTATATACTTATGATGAGTTTAGAGGCGACTCCAAATGGAATATATTATGGTTCTTAGCAAATGGGAAAAAGCAGAAAAAGTATGAAAAGATCAGCATTTTGCGATATTTGTATCGTTATGAAAAATCAGGGGATGTCAGCAGTCGAATAATATTCCCGTTTATGACTTACAAGACAGCACCGGAAAAATCAAAATTCTCATTTCTCTGGCGTGTATTCAGTTATAAACGTGAAAATAAGAAAGTCTCAGGACATATTTTCTTTATTCCATTTTAGAGGATAGAACTTATGTTATTTTGGATAAGAAATAAGTGTTATCCGCGGCTCGACGGAGTCTCGCCCTCCAGTTGAAATATTAAAATCAGATTGGATTCTGCGCGCAGCGCTTTGGAGTGCGGTGCCCCTGCACCGCTTTTCAATTTGTGAGACTTAGTTTAAAAGTAGCATTGAAAAAGCCCGCCTAAAGGCGGAACTACAAACGAGATTGTGATAGCTCGAACGCTCGCATCTTTTAAAAATTGCGCTGGCGACCAACGCTTTCGCCTGGACTGTTGCCTTTCGCTTCGCTCAGGCTCATTGCTTCGCAAAGTGGACTACGGACTGCGGTCAAGCAGTTTTATTTATTTAGGGCTGCTTTTATAAAATCGTTGAATAATGGATGCGGGGTCAATGGTCGAGACTTGAATTCGGGGTGGAACTGAC
>JAHOYW010000045.1 GCA_019038735.1 Victivallales bacterium
CAATTGTAACCGCATTGTTGGCTTTCAATTCTTCTATGGAAAGTGGCAACAAACTCAAGAGGGCGGTACGTCCAGCTAGAGACTGACTTACCGTTTCGTGCAGTCTAATCTGGTGGCTGCCTGTCAAAATATATTGCCCGGCTTGTGTCGCGTTGTCAGACAATACTTGCAAGTAGGAAAGAAGCTCAGGAACACGCTGGATTTCATCAATTATTACTGGAGCCGGATACTGCGAAAAAAAAGCATTAGGATCTTCTATCGCCAACTTTCTTATCTCAGGAATTTCAAGGTTCGCATAGCAATAGTCAGGAAACTGCATTTTAGCCAAAGTCGTTTTCCCTGATTGGCGTGGACCTATGATAGTTACTACCGGGTATTCTGACGTAACTTGTGATAATTCTTGTTGTATTTTCCTGGTAAACATAATAACAACCTGTATTTAATTCTTATTTTATAACAAGAATATAGCATATGGTAGTACAATTTTCAAGTTGTATTTTAAAATTGTTCAATATCATTTTGTTTGCGACTAGCATGTTGAGCTTGTCTTCAGTTATTTCAATAAATAGAATGGTAATAAATACGGTAATGAAAGGGGTTGAATCGGCTTGAATTGAAATAACAATGGTTTTATACTTGAGGTGGAGCTTGTTTATGATTAGTGATTTGAGGTAAAAAAATGGAGCGAGTGATCGGATTTGAACCGACGACAATCACGTTGGCAACGTGATGCTCTACCAGCTGAGCTACACTCGCATGTTCATTCTTGATTAATTAGAATGAGCTCTTACTTTACTTGAAAGATTTAAAAAAGCAAACCTGAATCTATAAAAAAAAAGATTTTTTTGAAAATAATCCCGTGTCATCTTCTTTTTTAGCGTGGATTATGGAATTCTGAACTTATTGGAGGAATTGAAGGCACACTGTAAGGAGCAGCTAAAGACATACAATGCTCTTTATAATAGTTTTTCTCTTGAGGATTACTAAAAGGATGCGGCTTTAAAAAGTCATGTATCTGCTCATGAACTTTAGTGTAATGCAGATTACCCATATGACCACCGTGTTCAAAAAATACTATTTTTTCTTTAAAGGTCTCTTTCAACCACTTGCGGTCTTTATCATGCACTAAAAAATCATTACTTGTATGAACTATACGGATATCAGGGTTTTCCTCAAAATGATCCGCAAAAGATTTCATATTGGACACATCCGCCATCTTCTCGATAAATTCTTCATCAGAAACATCTTTGCCGAAACGGTCTTTATGGTGATGCACCATGACCTCTTTTAAATAATTCTGAAAAGTCATCTTTAAAGTTTCATTATGAATCTCAGTTTGACTGCTCCATTCATGTTTGCCTTCCAGATGGGTCTTTTCACCACGGCGATGCATAGATATCATCATCTCCTGTAAAGTCATCTTGAAAGCATAGCCAATTAAAAATTTTGCTTCATCTTCTTCAAAATTTAAAGGATGATGAGTATCTTCATAATGAGACAACATTACAGGAATATCGTCAGTATGACGCGCATATTGCTTTTTGGAGAGAGCCATCATCTTTCCAAGAGCGACTGTTCCCCGCTGCACTAATTCCTCTTTTGACCATTGTTTATGGGTGTTATAATAATTATCAAGCTGAGTCATACCGTAAATAAGGTTCACCGGAGGATTAATCGCTAAATAACGATCCACGCCTAAAGTATTTTGTCTTTCTTCCAGTTTTGCTATATGCAATGCCTGAAGAGCCCCGATAGAATATCCAAGCATAATTATTCTTTTAGGTCTTATATCTTTTTCTAAAAGCTCCTCGATTACTTTTGCCCAGGCTTTGCGTGTATCCCCGGCATCAACCGGCATAAAACCGGGAGCACTAGTCGAAGCGGCAGTTTCCATAAAATGCCAGTTAAAGCTGTTGCTTATAGCCGCCACGGCGAAACCTTTAGAATGGAGGCTTTCTGCCAGAGCCAATACTTTTTCGCTTCTGTGATGAGCTCCAAATCCAGGGGTAATTAGAACTAGTGGAGCTTTTGTATTTCCTTTCTGTCCCCAGAAATGATATTCCATTTCATCTTTATTCGCATGTATCTTTACTGAATCGGCATCGCCCTGAGTAACAAAGTCCGTATTGAAAGCTGATAAATAATGGAAGAAACTTCTTTTTTCTTCCTGAATATCAAAAAACATTGTTTTCAGGGTATCGACTTCTGCTCCCTGCGAGGCGTATGAGTCCATTTTTATATGTTCCAGATCCTGTACGGAATTCTTTTTTGTTTCAGTATATTGAGCATGTTCAACCTTCAACTTATGATCTTTCACTTTATTTCTACGATATATGAACCAGAAATTTTTAATTGTACTATATGGATCAGCCGAGGTTTTTATAGTCCTATCATAGTCTTCATAGTTGACAAGTAATCTATGCGACACGGCGGTTGTTTGTGCGCCATACGCGTAAGGGAAATTCTTAATATCTACAGCGTTATCAAATATTTTACCGACAGCTTGTCTCATGTTGCATGGACCTATACCCGGAAGATATACATAACATCCCGCTCCAATTCCCCAACTGGCAAAGGCTTGCCCAAAATCCTCATCACGTTTTTTGATATTAAAGTAATATTCCGATGGATCCCATGCTCCGGCTACGCCGACAACACCGTTGAAGACAAAACGCATTGTACTGATTCCGGCGTCTTTGAATTTAGCTTGAAACAAACAACTTAAAAAACGTTTCGGATAAGTTACATAATCACAGATGTTATGGATTCCCCTGACCATCGGGCGCGGCACAACTGTTGTATAGCCAATAGCTAAGGGGCGGAACAACCATTTTATCAAAAAATGACTTCCTGTGAACAATACCCGGTTCATACCCTCAAGCGGGTCTTTGCCGCCGACTTCATGAAACAAATTGACGTGTTCCGGTATTTTCTGGAATAAAAAATGCCGTTTACCGTTTTCAGAATAATAATAAATTTTCTCCGGTACTGGAAATGAATCTTCAGAACAGATGTAATCGTAACGATGTGATTCAGGATTGTTTTTTTCATCAATGCCGGGCACAAAGCGCATAATCGGAATTTCTGTAGCACCACAAAAACTTATAATTGTTAATAGCAAAAATAATACTGTTAAAAATCTCATAATTATTTCTCTCAAAAAAATATTTTACTAGTATAGGATACTTCAATCTAACTAAAAAGTCAATGTCAAAAAAGTTAGTAAAGTGGAATTATCAGTCTATATTAAGTATAATCATAATTATAATGCTTATTCATTCATTTCATATCAAGGAATAAAGATGCTTAAATTTTTTAAAATATATTGTAGCCTGCTATTTATTTTCATGCTTTTTATTGGAACCACAAGCCTTGCTAAGGACAAACAACTAAGTGAGAAACAGGAACTGGAATTAAAAATCATTACTAAGCTTGCCTCTGCTTTAATTGCCAACAGCCATTATCGCCAACACAAACTGGACAATAAAATATCTTCAAAAATTTTTGACGCGTATTTCAAAACCTTAGATCAAAATAAAGTTTATTTTACTAAAAAAGATATTAAGAAATTTGAAAAATATCGTTACTACTTAGATGATTTAACCGAAAACGGTAATTCAGATTTTGCGTTTGAAGTTTATAAATACTACCTCAAACGCCTGCGGGAATATCGCCATTTTGCTGAAGAAAAACTTAAAAAAGGTTTCGATTTCGATAAAAATGAAGAAATTCAAGCTGACCGCAGTAAGCTTGCGCGTAGTGAAAATCTGGATCAATTGAAAGATATTTGGCGCAAACGGCTAAAAAGTGATCTTTTATATTTCCGTTTGCTCAAACGTTCCATACAGTTAGATAAAGACAATGCGCTTAAGACCGCGAAGAAAGGCGGCAAAGTTGATAAGAAAACTACTGAAATGCTGAAAAAGGTATGGAGCAAACAGACTCCTGAACAAAAAATCCTCCGGCGTTTACGGGATATGTACAATGAAATGAGCCAAAAAAGCAAATTAAGTATTCTCAGTCTTTATTTGACCTGCGTTGCGCAAACTTACGGACCGCATTCAAGTTATTTTTCTCCTGAACTTGAGGAAGATTTTAATATATCAATGAAATTATCTCTTGTTGGTATCGGAGCAGTCCTTACCAGCGATAACGGCTATACAAAAATTGTTAGTATCATCCCCGGAGGTCCGGCTTCCAAGGATGGAAGACTTAAAGCTGATGACCGCATTATCGCGGTTACTCAAGGTGAAGATACCCCTGTCGATATTGTTGACATGTCCGTTAGTAATGTAGTTAAGCTGATTAGAGGTAAAGAGGGCACCAAGCTTACCCTGACTATACTCCCAGGCGCAAAAGGTCATAGCGCGATTCCTCAAAACCTTACTCTGACGCGCGGAAAGGTCAAACTCAAGAACAGTGAAGCTTCGAGTTCAATGCACAATATCAAAGATGAATCCGGTAAAATTTTAAAAATTGGTGTAATTAAGTTGTCGCGTTTTTATATTGATTTTGATGGTGCGATGCGTGGTGACAAAGATTTCAAAAGTTCAAGTCGTGATATTTTGAAGATTTTGAAAAAATTAAAAAATGAAAAAGTTGATGGTGTCGTCATGGATTTACGTTCAAACGGCGGCGGCAGCTTGCAGGAAGCAATTCAGCTGACTGGTTTATTTATAGACAAAGGACCAATTGTCCAGGTACGTAACAGCAAGCGGCGCGTTTCAATCAAATATGATCCTGATGATACAATCCATTATAAGGGACCTTTGTTGGTCATGACAAATAAATTAAGTTCTTCAGCCGCGGAAATTTTTACCGGAGCGATCAAAGATTATCATCGCGGTATAATTGTCGGAGATTCCCGCACTTATGGTAAAGGAACTGTCTTGAATGTCATAAAACTAGACAGGCTCCTGCGTGATTATAATGATTTTAAAGCTGGAAGCGTAAAATTTGAAAGCGAAGTCTTTTATCGCATAAACGGTTCATCGACTCAGGAGTTGGGGGTAAAACCTGACATTGAGCTGCCTTCGTTTACGGAACACATGAAAATCGGCGAAAAGTTTAATGAAAATCACCTGCCATGGGATTCCATTGATGAAATCGAGCATAAATATTATGATCAAAAATTGGCAACTGTTCTTAATAATATTAAGAAACTTTCTGTTCAAAGACGTCTCAAAAATCCGAAATATAAAATCCTGCTTCAGAATATAAAGGTATTTAATGATTATAAAAAACGCAAAAATATTTCATTGAATGAGAAAAAGCGCTGGGCGGAATATCTTGCTGAAAAGAAAATGCTTGACGCGAATGAGAAATATATTAAGCAGATAAGCAGCGAAGACAGCGGCGGCGAAAAAAAGGAAAAGACGGATTTACTTCTGGACGAAGCTGTCAAAATTTTATCCGATTACATTTATCTAACAGACAACTCAAAAATAGCCTTAAATAAGAAAAAATAGATTAGCTCGTCCATGAGATACAAAAAGAGCGGCGAATCCGCCGCTCTTTATTTTTTTTAAATATCTATAGTTCTATGCTTCGTCGTATTCATCAACTATGTCTGCAGTATCATTAATACTAGGCATATTCTTTAATGACGCTTCTCCATGATGATGCTGTTTTTTATCAAGATACTTACGAACTTGGATTTCGATTTTACCTATTACTGCATCAATAGATTCGTACATGTCGCGAGTAGTTACATCAGCTTCCATAACAGAATTCTTCATATTGATGATAACTTCAGCTTTGCAACGGTGGGTATGTTCCACATCAAGAACAACTCGCACTGTCGATATTTTTAAATGAACGTGATCAAGCATTACTTCAAGACGTTCGTTGATTTCTTTTTTGAGCGAGTCAGAGACGGTAAAATGACGTCCAGCGATAATAATTTGCATTATTAACTCTCCTTATGGTTAAAGGGTTAAAAAGTGATATTACATTGAAAATTGAGGACCAAGATAAATCTCTTTGGCTTTCTCATCGTTAACAAGATGTTCACTGGTTCCTTCGAGCATTATCTCTCCATGGGCCATCAAATAAGCACGATCCACAACTGCCAGAGTTTCACGGACATTATGATCCGTTATCAAAATCCCCATATTTTTTTTCTGTAGTTGTCCAATGATCTGTTGTACATCATAGACCGCGATAGGATCGACTCCGCTGAAAGGTTCGTCCAGCATCAAAAATGACGGATTGGTAACGAGTGCGCGGGTGATTTCTAAACGACGGCGTTCTCCTCCACTTAAAGTCATTGCTTTCTGCTTAGCTAAACGAGTTAACTCAAGTTCTTCCAAAAGTTGTTCGAGACGGGATTTGCGCTCTTTACGGGATATCGCGAGAGTTTCGAGAATTGCCATGATATTCTGTTCAACGGTAAGCTTTCTGAAAATAGAAGGCTCCTGAGCAAGATAACCCATTCCTAGACGAGCACGCTGATACATTGGAGCATGAGTGATTTCATAATCTTTAAAACGCACACAACCTTCATCAGGCCTGACCAGACCCATGACCATGTAAAAAGAAGTTGTCTTGCCTGCCCCGTTTGGACCAAGCAAGCCGACGACTTCACCAGCTTTTATATTTATTGAAACACCATTAACGACCCGTTTTCCATGGTAAGCTTTTACAAGATTGTCAGCCGTTAACAGAAATTCTTCTTTATTGCTATTTGCCATTATCTTAAAAATCCTTTCATACTACTAATATATCTCCAAAAATTTGTATATGCCACTTTTTATTATTTTTATTCGATTAATTTAATAATCCGGTACCGTCGAGACTCTTCAAAGTGCCTTCTTCGATATCAACGTTTTCACTATCAGTCCAAAAAATAACTTTGTCCCCTTCCATGAGCGTTGGACCGCGCCGCAAAGTCGGTTTGCCCTTGCTGTCTGTTAAAGTAATCATGTGCTCATTTATTATGTACACACCCTTGTCGCCACGAGCTTCTTGCAGTTGACTTGAATGTTTACGTGCCATAACGACATCATCCCAACAGATTATTCTAGTTATTTCTTTAGAATCTCCAATTCCTATATGCTTTGGAGTATCATCCGGGTTTTCCAGATTTGCAGCATCATTTGCCGCGGCTTGTTCAAGAGTAATATCTTTAGCCAGTATTTTCATTTTTCTACAAGTCAAATCGAAGCGTTCTTCTTCAATTTTGACATTGCCAAGCAAGTCAGCCACATTCCCGCGAATATTTAAAACAGCTTTATCTGAGTTAATAATCGTTGCTGAATCATCTATATTTTTTGGTTTATTGACAATATGCACACTGTCAAAGCATTTAATCAAATCAATCTCACGACTATCACTGATAGCGCCATCAGTATTTTTAGCTCCCGGCGCAATGTCTCTCAAAGTAATCT